>DASTQT010000182.1:0-8977 GCA_035761605.1 Agromyces sp.
CACCAGGGGCGGCCGACCCCCGTGGGCAAGCTGATCCTGCACGCCACGACCACCCCGGTCATCGAGGTCGCCGCCGACGGCGAGACGGCCAAGGGCGTGTGGATCATGGCCGGCACCGAGTCGGGCCTCACCGACCCCGAGGTCGCCACGGCCTTCCCCGACATGTACTCGCCCGGCGAGGTGCAGGGCAAGAAGGTCTGGGCGCACTGGGTGTGGTGCAAGTACGCGATCGACTTCCTCCGCCAGGACGGCGAGTGGAAGATCTGGAAGTTCCGCTGCTACGAGCTCGCCCGCGCTCCGTTCCACGAGGACTGGATCAGCTTCGGCGAGAAGAACCAGGCCGCGTTCGACCTCGACCTCATGTACTTCGGCGACGACGGCACGCCCGTCTTCATGCCGCCGGCCGACGAGCCGGTGCCCACCGAGAACCACCCGTACAGCCCCTCGACGGTGCAGAAGCTCGAGCCCGCTCCGCCGGCACCGTACGACACGTTCGAAGACACCTTCAAGTAAGGAACGACCATGGCCACCCACAATTCGCTCTTCTCCGAGCAGGACGTCCGTCGCGTCGAGAACGGCATCGCGGTCTCGGTGCAGTTGCCCTGGTACCGCAGCCTCTGGCTGTCGGCCGTCGATCACGTCGCAGTGACCGTCAACGGCGTCGAGGTGCCGACCGAACGCCTGCGTTTCGCGTTGCAGGGGCGCGAGTACCGCATCGAGGAGCTGCCCGAGCAATGGGACACGCTCTGGTTCGTCGCCGACCGGCCCGACGTGCTGATCGACCTCGGCCGCGCCCCGGAGCAGGGCGAGAAGCTCACCGTCGAGGTGGTCCTGACCATGCGCCTGCTCTACATGCAGATCATGCCGGGCGTCGATGGCGGCCCCGGCCGCTACGTCACGAACCGAGTCCCCGTCGAGCGCGAGGTCGTGCTGGCATGACCACCCGCCCCGCGCTGCGCGTCGCCATGATCGGCTACGGCTTCATGGGCGCCGCGCACTCGCAGGCGTGGCGCACCGCGCCGCGCGTGTTCGACCTGCCCGTCGATGTCGAGATGGCGGTCGTCGTCGGTCGCAGCGCCGGCGCGGTGGCGGATGCCGCGGCGAAGTGGGGCTGGGCCGAGTCGGCGACCGACTGGCGGGAGGTGATCGCGCGCGACGACATCGACCTCGTCGACATCGTCACGCCGGGCGACACCCACGGCGAGAGCGCGATCGCCGCGCTCGACGCGGGCACGCACGTGCTGTGCGAGACACCGCTCGCGAACACGGTGACCGAGGCCGAGGCGATGGCGGATGCCGCGGAGCGGGCCTCCGCACGCGGCATCCGCTCGATGGTCGGCTTCACCTACCGCCGCGTGCCGGCCGTCACGCTCATGCGCGACCTCATCGCTCGGGGCCGGATCGGCCGGGTGCAGCAGGTGCGTGCGAGCTACCGGCAGGACTGGCTCGTCGACCCCGAGATGCCCCTCGGATGGCGGCTGCAGAAGGAGCACGCCGGGTCGGGCGCGCTCGGCGACATCGGCGCGCACGCGATCGACCTCGCGCAGTTCGTCACCGGGCAGGACCTCGCATCCGTGTCGGGCGTGCTCGAGACGATCGTGCGCGAGCGCCCGGTCCAGGGCTCCGGATCGGGGCTGTCGGGCACCGCCGGCGAAGGCCGCGGCCCGGTCACCGTCGACGACGTGGCGATCTTCACCGGGCGCTTCGCGTCGGGCGTGCTTGCTTCGTTCGAGGCCACGCGATTCGCGACCGGCCGCAAGAACGCGCTGGCGATCGAGGTGTCGGGCGACCGGGGCGCGCTCGCGTTCGACTTCGAGGACCTCAACGTCCTGCGCTACTACGACCGCACCGCGCCGAACGAGGTGCAGGGATTCACGCGCATCGTCGTCACCGAGCCGGAGCATCCGTACGTCGCCGCCTGGTGGCCCGCCGGGCACATGCTCGGCTACGAGCACGGCTTCAGCCACCAGGTGAAGGACCTCGTGGAGGCCATCGCCGACGGCGCCGACCCGCACCCGACCTTCGCCGAGGGCCTGCAGGTGCAGCGCGTGCTCGACGCGGTCGAGGAGAGTTCCGCACACGATTCGAAGTGGGTCGGCGTCGCCGACCCCGCTGCACGCTAGAGGAGAGACCGTGCCCCGACCGATCACGCTGTTCACCGGCCAGTGGGCCGACCTGCCCTTCGAGGAGGTGGCCCGGCTCGCCGGCGAGTGGGGCTACGACGGCCTCGAGATCGCCTGCTGGGGCGACCACCTCGACGTCTCGCGCTGGGACGACGACGCCTACGTGCGGGACCGCCGCGAGATCCTCGAGCGGAACGGCCTGCAGGTGTGGACGATCTCGAACCACCTCGCGGGCCAGGCGGTGTGCGACGATCCGATCGACCAGCGGCACCGCGACATCCTGAACGACCGGGTGTGGGGCGACGGCGACCCCGAGGGCGTGCGGCAGCGTGCGGCCGAGGAGCTGAAGATGACGGCCCGGATGGCGGCCGCGCTCGGCGTGGAGACGGTCACCGGGTTCACCGGCTCGTCGATCTGGAAGGCCGTCGCGATGTTCCCGCCGGCCTCCGAGGAGTTCATCGACGCCGGCTACCGCGACTTCGCCGAGCGGTTCCATCCCATCCTCGACGTGTTCGAGGAGGTCGGGGTGCGCTTCGCGCACGAGGTGCACCCGTCGGAGATCGCGTACGACTACTGGACGACGAAGCGCACGCTCGAGGCGATCGGGCACCGAAAGTCGTTCGGCCTCAACTGGGATCCGTCGCACATGGTGTGGCAGGACCTCGATCCGGTCGGGTTCCTCTGGGACTTCCAGGACCGGATCTACCACGTGCACTGCAAGGACACGAAGAAGCGACTCGACAACGGCCGCAACGGCCGCCTGTCGTCGCACCTGGCGTGGGCCGATCCGCGTCGCGGGTGGGACTTCATCTCGACCGGGCACGGCGACGTGCCGTGGGAGAACGCGTTCCGCATGCTCAACGCCATCGGCTACGACGGCCCGCTCTCGGTCGAGTGGGAGGACGCGGGCATGGACCGCCTGGTCGGTGCGCCGGAGGCGCTCGAGTTCGTGCGCCGGCTGTCGACGTACGAGCCGTCGGCCGCGGCCTTCGACGCGGCCTTCAGCACGCGATAGGCGCGCGGCCGCGCTGCCGTGCAGCCGCACGGCTTATGCACCGGATCGCAACCACTTATGTGCATAATCGGCACAACTGCGGGACACTGGTGGTGAGCTTTCATCACGACCAGAGGAGCAGGGCATGTCGATTCGCGCAGGGATCATCGGCACCGGATTCATGGCGCGCGTGCACGCGCAGGCCATTTCCTCCGGCGGCCACCACCTCGTCGGCGTCGCCGGCTCGACGCGTGAGAAGGCGGAGGCGTTCGTCGCGAACCGTCCGGCCACGGTTCCGGTCGCCCGCATCGACGAGCTGATCGCGCTGCGCCCTCACGTCGTGCACGTCACGACGCCGAACGCGCTGCACCGCGCGCAGGCCGACGCCGTCATCGACGCCGGCATCGGCGTGATCGTCGAGAAGCCGCTCGCGACGAGCGTCGAGGACGCCGAGGCGCTCGCCCTCCGCCAGCCCGACGTCCCTGTCGCCGCGGTGCCGTTCGTCTACCGGTACTCCGGGCTCGTCCGCGAGATCCGCGAGCGGATCCGGCGCAACCCCGACAACCGGCTCTGGATGCTGCACGGCAGCTACCTGCAGGACTGGCTCGCCGGAGCCGACCAGACCAATTGGCGGGTCGACCCCGTCGCCGGCGGTACCAGCCGCGCGTTCGGCGACATCGGCGTGCACTGGTGCGACCTCATGGAGTTCGTCACGGGCCACCGGATCACGACCGTCACCGCCACGGTCGGCAACGCCTTCGAGCGGCACGGCGGTCCGGCGCAGAACCTCACCGAGGACGGCGCCGTGCTGACCTTCACGACCGACCACGGCGCGATCGGCTCGCTCGTGGTCAGCCAGGCGAGCGCCGGGCGCGACAACCGCCTCTACTTCTCGTTCGACGGACCCGAGGAGAGCTACGAGTTCGACCAGCAACTGCCGGAGCGCGCCTGGATCGGCCGTCGCGACGAGAGCCGCCTCATCACCCGGAACCCGGCCAACGCCCTCGCCTCGCCCGTGGGGCTCGAGCCGGTGCCCGCCGGGCACCCGCAGGGCTACCAGCAGTGCTTCAACGACTTCGTCGCCGACGCGTACGCGGCGCTGACCCATACCGCCTCGGACACGCTGCCGTCGTTCGCCGACGGCCTGCGCGCGGCGCGCCTGACCGCCGCGGTGCTCGAGTCCGCCCGAACCGGTGCACGCGTCGCGGTCCGGGAGGCCGCCTCGGCGCGCGTGCCCGAAGGGGCCGTCGCGGTGTAGGCCGCTCGAGCCAGGGCGCCGCGCACCGCGCACGCTCAGGCCGTCGCGAGCGCCTTCACGCGCTTCTTGGCGCTCTTCTCGACGAGCACCGGCACGAAGTCGCGCACGGGCCGGCCGTCGTAGCTGTGGTGCTCCTCGTCGACGATCTGCCGGATCCGCTCGCGGTCGACCCCGGGGAACTTCCCGACGAGGCGCTCGATGACCTCGTCGACGCTGCGCTGCTCGGACTCGCCGGCCCGGGCATCTCCATGCGTGCTCATGTTCGGCAGTCTCATCCGGCGAGACCCCGAAGTCAAACCGCACGCACCCGCCGGGGACGGCTCCGCCGCGCGCCATCCGCCCCCTAGCATTGGCGCATGAGCGCCGCAGCGCCCGCCGCTTCGCCCGACACGACCACGACCACCACGCCGTGGCACGCGAGGCTGCGCTTCGGCACCGGCGACCGCGCGGCTGCGGCACTGCTGCTGGTCTTCACGATCATCGCGATCGTGTGGGCGAACTCGCCCTGGGGCGACACCTACGAGCGGTTCTGGGAGACCCCGGTCGAACTCGGCGTCGGCGACCTCGTGCTGACCACGACGCTCCACCACGTCGTCAACGACGCCGTCATGACCCTGTTCTTCTTCGTGGTCGGACTCGAGGTCAAGCGCGAGTTCACGCTCGGCGAGCTCACCGATCCGAAGCGTGCGGTGGTGCCGGTCGTGGCGGCGATCGCGGGACTCATCGTGCCCGCCCTGATCTTCCTGCTCATCGCCTGGCCGTCGGGCGAGGCGCATGCCTGGGGCGTCGTGATCTCGATGGACACGGCATTCCTGCTCGGTGCGCTCGCAATCATCGGGCCGAAGTTCCCCGCACGGCTCCGCGCATTCCTGCTCACGCTCGCGGTCGTCGACGACATCGGCGCGTTGCTGGCGATCGCGGTGTTCTACAACTCGGGCATCGACCTCGTGCCGCTCGTGATCGCGATCGTGCTCAGGGTCGCCATCGCGCTCGTGCGGTTCCTGCGGGCCGGCCGCGGGATCCTGTACGCGACGCTCGGCATCGCACTCTGGTTCGCGATCGCCGCCGCGGGCGTGCATCCGACGCTCGCCGGCGTCGCGGTCGCGCTGCTGATCCCCGTGTTCCCACCGCGGCGCACCGACGTCGAGCGCTCCGCCGAGCTCTCCCAGGCGTTCCGCGAGTCGCCGAACGCCGCCTACGCCGCCGCGGTCGCCCGGAGCCTGCGCGACTCGCTGTCGATCAACGACCGGCTGCAGGCGGCGTGGGGCCCGTACATCTCCTTCCTCGTGCTGCCGCTCTTCGCGCTCGCGAACGCCGGCGTGCACCTCGGCGCCGAGACCCTCGGCGCCGCGGTCGCCTCGCCCCTCACCTGGGGCATCGTCGCGGGCCTCGTCGTCGGCAAGTTCGTGGGGATCGCCGGTGCGACGGCCCTGATGCGGATGACGGGACTCGGCCGCCTCGCGCCGGGTCTCGGTATGCCGCGCATCGCCGGCGGTGCCGCCCTGTCGGGCATCGGGTTCACGATCTCGCTGTTCATCGTGACCCTCGCGATCGCCGACCCCGAGACGCAGGACCTGGCTCGAGTCGGCGTGCTCGCGGCATCCGTCATCGCGTTCACGTTCGGCTGGGCGATCTTCGCGATCGCCGACCGGATGGTGCCGCCGCAGCCGATCGGCAAGGTGCTCGCGCGGCCCTTCGATCCGACGCGCGACCACTTCCGCGGCCGGGCCGACGCCCCCTACCAGATCGTCGAATACGGTGACTTCGAGTGCCCGTTCTGCAGCCGCGCCACCGGGTCGATCGACGCGGTCATCGATCACTTCGGCGACGACGTGTGCTGGGTGTGGCGCCACCTGCCGCTCGAATCGGTGCACCCGCACGCGAAGGAGGCGGCGCAGGCGTACGAGGCCGCCGCCCTGCAGGGCCGGTTCCTCGACATGGCGCGCATCCTGTTCGCCCGCCAGGACGCGCTCACGCCGGACGACCTCTGCCGGTACGCCAACGAGCTCGACCTCGACGTGGATCGCTTCCTCGCCGACATGCGCTCGCCGAAGGTGGTGCTCCGCGTCGAGGAGGACCAGCTCGACGCCGAGCTGATGGACCTGCACTCGACGCCGACCTTCTTCATCGGCGGGGTCCGGCACATCGGGCCGTGGGACTCGCGCACGCTGATCCGGGCGCTCGAGCGTTCGGTCGAACCGCCGGACTGACCTGCCCGCCGCCGTGTGGCGCACGGAACGGGGGCGGAGGTCGCATGACCTCCGCCCCCGTCGTCCGCGCGGAACCCCGCCGCGCGCCGCACGTGCCTTCTAGACGTGCAGGTCGGTGCCCTTCGTCTCCTTGACGAACGAGACGGCCGCGAGCGAGATCAGCGCGGCGACGGCGATGTACACGCCGATCGTCCACGAGTTGCCGGTCGCGGTGAGCAGCGCCTCGGCGATCATCGGGGCGAACGCGCCGCCCAGGATCGCGCCGAGCGCGTAGCCGATCGAGACGCCCGAGTAGCGCACATTGGCCGGGAACATCTCGGCGTAGAGCGCCGCCTGCGGGCCGTACGAGAGGCCGAGGCCGAACGTCATCACGAACAGCGCCACGAAGTACCAGACGATGTTCCCGGTGTCGATGAGGAACCACATGGGCACCGCCCACAGCGCGAGGAACCCGTAGCCGATCTGGAAGGTGCGCACGCGCCCGAGGCGGTCGGAGAGCCGCCCGCCGAACATCGTGAACACGAGCCAGCCGAAGGAGGCGAGCACCGTGGCGAGCAGGACCGTCGGACGGTCCATGCCGAGCACGGTCACCGCGTAGGTCGCGAAGAACGCGATCAGCAGGTAGCCCGCGGCGTTGTTGCCGATGAAGATCAGCGCGGTGAGCAGCACGTTCTTCGAGTTGTGGCGGAACAGCTGGCCGAGCGGAGCCGACGACTCCTTCTGGCGGCGCTGGAGGTCCTGGAAGACCGGGCTCTCCTCGACGGCGCGGCGGATGACGTAGCCGATGACGATGAGCACGATCGAGAGGATGAACGGGATGCGCCATCCCCACTCGAGGAAGGCTTCCTGCGACATCGACGACGTGATGATCCAGAGCGTGAACGTCGCGAGGATCATGCCGACGGGCACGCCGATCTGCGGGAACGCGCCGAAGAAGCCGCGCTTCTGGTTGGGGGCGTGCTCGACGGCCATGAGCGCCGCACCGCCCCACTCGCCGCCGGCCGAGAAGCCCTGCAGGATCCGGAGGGTGATCAGCAGGATCGGCGCCGCGATGCCGATGGCCGCGTACGTCGGCAGGAAGCCGATGAGCGAGGTCGACACGCCCATCATGATGAGCGTGAAGACCAGCATCTTCTTGCGGCCGATCTTGTCGCCGAGGTAGCCGGCGACGACGGCGCCGAGCGGCCGGAACAGGAACGAGATGCCGATCGTCGCGAACGCGAGGATCTGCGCGAGCGCGGGGTTGGACTCCGCGACGGGCGCGAGGAACAGCGGCGCGAGCACGAGGCCCGCCGCCTGGGCGTAGATGAAGAAGTCGTACCACTCGATGGACGTGCCCACGAGCGTGCCGGCGAGGACCTTGCGTTCCTCCTTGGGCATGCGCCCGGTGCGCTCGGCTTCGTCATGGATGGCTGAGGTCATTGCGTGAACTCCGTTGTTCATGGGACTCGGGTGATCCAGCGCGAGGGTGGTGCGCGGAAGGGTTTCCGACCGATCGTTCAGTCAGGAAACAGACCATAGCGCACGATCGGCGATCGCGGGAAGCCCCCGCGCGACGAACGGCACCTGGCGCGCGACGAACGGCGGGCGGACGGCGGCCGCCGTGGTCGTCGCGCGGTGTCGTAGGGTGGCGCCATGCCCACGCCCGAGTTCGTGCTCGACCTGCGTCGACACGTCGGCACCGCCCCGCTGCCGCTCGTCGGCGTCACGGCGGTGATCATCCGCGGCGACGAGGTCCTGCTCGGGCGGCGCTCGGACACCGGCGCGTTGACGCCCATCACGGGCATCGTCGACCCCGGCGAGGAACCCGCCGTCACCGCGCGCCGCGAGGCGCTCGAGGAGGCCGGCGTCGAGATCCGCGTCGACGCGCTCGCGTGGGTGCACCAGGTTCCCCGCGTCACCTATCCGAACGGCGACCAGGCCGACTACCTCGATCTGACGTTCCGGTGCACGTGGCTCGCCGGCGAGCCCTACTCGGCCGACGGCGAGATGGTCGACCTCGCGTGGCATCCGCTGGACGGCCTCGACGGGCTGGCCGACGAGCACCGGAAGCGGGTGCATGCCGCGACGTCGGTCGGCGACGCGACCCGGTTCGAGGGCGGAGCCTGAGCCGAGACGTGGACCGGCCGCCGCGCTCGGCCCGGCCGCGCGTCAGGCGTCGTGCACGAGCTGCGCGGCGCCGACGAGGGGCGCGTCGTCGCCGAGCTCGGCCGGCACGACCCGCAACTCGGCGGCTGCCGGCAGCAGCGCGACCCGGCGCGCCGCCGCTTCGACGAGCGTCAGGTAGTCGTCGGCGACGTGCGAGAAGCCGCCGCCGATGGCCGCGATCCTGAGGTCGAGCAGTGCCGCGTAGCCGGCGATCGCCTGGCCGACCGCCTCGGCCGAGCGGTGC
>DASTQT010000183.1:0-11265 GCA_035761605.1 Agromyces sp.
CGACTGGGCCTCGTCGACGATCACGAACGCGTCGTGCAGCGAGCGGCCGCGGATGTGCGTGAGCGGCAGCACCTCGAGGATGCCGCGGTCGACGACCTCTTCGAGCACGTTGTCGGACACGAGCGCGCCGAGCGTGTCGAAGACCGCCTGCGCCCACGGGTTCATCTTCTCGCCCTGGTCGCCGGGGAGGTAGCCGAGCTCCTGGCCGCCGACCGCGTAGAGCGGCCGGAACACCATGATCTTCTTGTGCTGCTGCCGTTCGAGCACCGCCTCGAGGCCGGCGCACAGCGCGAGCGCCGACTTGCCGGTGCCGGCGCGTCCTCCGAGCGAGAGGATGCCGATCTCCTGGTCGAGGAGCAGGTCGATCGCGAGCCGCTGCTCGGCCGAGCGCCCGTGCACGCCGAACACCTCGCGGTCGCCGCGGACGAGCCGCACCACCTGCTCGCCCACGACGCGGCCGAGCGCCGAGCCGCGCTCGGAGTGGATGACGAGCCCGGTGTTCACCGGCATCCCCTCGACCTCGCTCGTCACGAGCATCTCGTGCTCGTAGAGCTTGGCCATGTCATTCGAGCCGAGCGCGAGTTCGGCCATGCCGGTCCAGCCGGAGTCGATCGCGAGCTCGGCGCGGTACTCCTGCGCGTCGAGGCCGACCGACGCGGCCTTGATGCGCAGCGGGAGGTCCTTCGAGACGACGGTCACCTCGAGGCCGTCGTTGGCGAGGTTGAGCGCGCACGCGAGGATGCGCGAGTCGTTGTCGGCGAGCTGCAGGCCGCTCGGCAGCACCGACAGGCTCGAGTGGTTGAGCTCGACGCGCAGCGAGCCGCCCTCGCCGACCGGGATCGGGAAGTCCAGCCGCTCGTGCTCGACGCGCAGGTCGTCGAGCAGTCGGAGCGCGGCCCGCGCGAAGTACCCGATCTCGGGATCGTTGCGCTTGGACTCGAGTTCGGTGATCACGACGACCGGCAGCACGACGGGGTGCTCGGCGAATCGGAACAGGGCACGCGGGTCGGAGAGCAGCACCGACGTGTCGAGCACGTAGGTGCGTTCGGCCTGCGCGGCACCCCCGGGGGTCGCGTCGGCGGGCCGCGTGCGGCGCGCTTCCGACTCGACCGGACCGTGGGGCTTGGTGGGTTCGACAGAGGTCACGACCGCTCCTGCCCCGAGCTCTCGCTCGGCTCTCGCGCCGGCGGGCGATCCCTTCACGAGCGGTTCACGAGCCGACTCGACCGGGCGACTTGCCCGATGCCTCGACGGTACGTCCGACCACCGACGAACGCGAAGCACGACACGCTGCGCGACATCCGCTGTTCACATTTCGTGGACGAACGGCTCGGCGCCCGGCCCGCGCGTCAGTACGTCGCGGCGGTGTTGAACGACACGAACGCGCCGCGCAGCATCTCGACCGTGTCCTCGGACAGCACGGCGTGCGCGCTGAGGCGCACCGTGCCGAGGCGGGTCGTCGCGGTGACGCCGTGGTTGTGCAGCGACGCCGAGAGGACCGTGACGTGCTCGGGCTCGGGCTCGAGCACCACGATCCCCGCGCGCTCGCGCTCGTCGCGCGACGACGAGACGGGGATCGCGAACTCGTCGGCGAGGTCGATCACGCGGCTGACGTTCTCGGCGACGCGCGCGTTGACCTCGGGCACGCCCGCGCCGGCGAGCTCCTCCAGGGCCGCGGCGAAGCGCGCCTGCGCCATCGGGTCGGGGTTCGACACGCGGTACGCGCGTGCGCCCGCGGCGGGCGGCGGCACCTCGTCCCAGACCTCGTCCTCGTCGGTGCCGGTGTAGCCCGAGAACACGGGCGTGAGGCGCTCGGCCGCACGCTCGGAGAGCGCCATGAACCCGGTGCCCCAGCCGGCGCGGCACCACTTCTGCCCGCCCGTGACGACCGCGTCGGCGAGCTCCCACGGCGCGTCGACGACCCCGAAGCCCTGGATGGCGTCGACGATGAGCAGCCGGTCGCCGATGACCTGCCGGATGCCCTCGAGGTCGCAAAGGTAGCCCGTGCGGCTGTCGACGAGGCTGACCGCGACGGCGGCGACGTTCGCCTCGAGCTGCTCCCGGATCCGGCCGGGCGTGACCTTGCCGTGGTCGGTCTCGAGCCAGGCGGGCTGCACCGAGTGCAGGGCCTCGTTGGCGCGCACCGCGGCGATCGGCAGGCTCGGGAACTCTCCCGGCGAGAGCAGCACGGTGCCGGTGAGGCCGAACATGGCGTGCATGAGCCCGGTCGTGGTGTTCGGGATCGACACGATGCGATCGGGGGGCGTGCGGGTCAGGGTGGATGCCGCGGCGCGCAGCCGCGCATCCTGCTCGTCGAACGCCTCCATGCTGCCGTGCCGGGCCCGCTCGAGCACCTGCGTGAACGCGAGGGTCTCCTCGGCGGCGACCCGGGCGAGCGGCCCGACGCGCGCGTAGTCGAGGTAGCCGGGTTCTTCGCCGAAGCCGGCGGCGTAGTCGTCGATGGTCACGTGGGTGTGCCCCCTTCTCCGAGCCATATTGGCAGAAGGGGCGACGGATGGTCTGCCGATCAGCCGCCGAACCGCCGGTGTCGCATGGTGTAGTCGCGGATGGCGCGCAGAAGGTCGACCTCGCGCAGGTCGGGTCCGAGCGCCTCGACGAAGTAGAACTCGCTGTGCGCCGCCTGCCAGAGCATGAAGTCGCTGAGCCGTTGCTCTCCCGAGGTGCGGATGACGAGGTCGGGGTCGGGCTGCCCGCCCGTGTAGAGGTGCTCGCCGATGAGGTCGGGGGTGAGGCGCTCGGCCAGGTCTTCGAGGCTGCGGCCCTCGGCGTGGTGGGCGGCGACGATCGAGCGCATCGCGTCGGTGATCTCCTTGCGGCCGCCGTAGCCGACCGCGAGGTTCACGTGCAGGCCGCGCTTGCCCGCGGTGCGTTGCTCCGCGGCATCCAGCGCGGCGATCAGCGGCTCGGGCAGCCCGGCATCGGAGCCGACGTGCTGCACGCGCCAGTCACGGTAGTGGCTGAGCTCCTCCGCCAGGTCGGCGATGATCTCGATGAGGTCGGCGAGCTCGTCGGGCGTGCGGTTGACCAGGTTGTCGCTCGAGAGCAGGTAGAGCGTCACGACGCGGATGCCGAGCTCGTCGCACCACTCGAGGAACTCGCGCATCTTCGCGGCGCCCGCCCGGTGGCCGTGCGCGGCGGAGTCGTAGCCGAGCTGCTTGGCCCACCGACGATTGCCGTCGATGATCATCGCGACGTGGTGCGGGAGTTCGGCCTGGTCGAGCTCTCGCTTGAGCCGCTTCTGGTAGAGACGGTAGAGGAGGCCGCGACCGGAGTGATGATCGCCTGTCTGCACGCGACTACGCTACCCCTCCGTCGGCCGGCGGCTCACAGCAAGCCGTGATGCGCACAGCCCTACGCTTGCCCCATGAGCGCTCATGAGCCCGAGGATGTCGCCGAGCACCTCGCCCGTCCGGCGTCCGAGCTCGACGAGGCCGACGCGGCCGTCGCGGTCGACGAGCGCACCGGTCCCGACCTCCCGAACGTCCCGCTCATCGACGCGTCGCCCGAGCGTGCGGCCGACATCAAGCCGACGTGGCGCGGCTGGATCCACGCAGGCACGTTCCCGCTCACGATCGTCGGGGGCATCGTGCTCATCGCGCTGGCCGAGGGTCCGTGGGCGAAGTGGGCGTCGGCGGTGTTCACGCTCACGTCGATGCTGCTGTTCGGGCTTTCGGCCCTGTACCACCGGTTCGACTGGAAGCCTCGCACGAAGGTGCTCCTCAAGCGGATCGACCACGCGAACATCTTCCTGCTCATCGCGGGCACCTACACCCCGATGGCGATCCTCGCCCTGCCGCCCGAGAAGGGCTGGCTGCTGCTCGGGATCGTGTGGGGCGGCGCGCTCGTCGGGATCGGGTTCCGGGTCTTCTGGATCCACGCGCCGAGATGGCTGTACGTGCTGCTCTACCTGCTGCTCGGCTGGGCGGCGGTCATGTACCTCGGCGACCTGCTCGAGGCGAGCGTGGCGATGATGGTGCTCGTGATCGTCGGCGGCGTGCTCTACACCATCGGTGCGATCGTGTACGCCCTGAAGAAGCCGAACCCATGGCCCGGCCACTTCGGCTTCCACGAGATCTTCCACGTGTGCACCGTGCTGGCGTTCATCTGCCACTGGACGGCGACGCTGATCATCGCGATCGACCCCGTGTACCACGTGGGCTGAGCGCGCCGGCAGGCGGGGCGCTACTCGGGCTTCGCGGGCGGGGTGTCGGATGCCGCGGCATCCGCTTCGCCGTTCGCCTCGCGCTCCTCGGCCTCGATGCGCTCGCGCGCCTCGGCGCGGTAGTTCACGCGCCGGATGCGGCGCACCATGTCGAGCACGAGCAGCACGACCACGGCGATCACGATGAACGTGATGACGAACCCCTCGACCCCGGGCGTGACGTCGTTCGGGTCGAATTCCTCTTCCGCGGCCACGGCGATCAGGGACGTGACGGCGGGCACGACGAGCATCGGATTCCCTTTCAGGGGGCGGGGTTAGGCTGGATGCCAAGCCTAGACGATCGAACCGGGAAGGAGCCGGGCGGTGCCCCCACGTGAGTCCGCCGACGCGGCGGCCGAGGATGCCGCGCTCGACGGCATCCCCGCGACCGACGTCGCGCGCCCCGCAGCATCCGATCTCGCGGGCCGCTACGGCCGCACACCGACCCGGCGGCGCCGTGAGCGAGTGCTGCTCGTGGGCGCCGCGATCGCGTTCGCGGTCGTGCTCGTCGCCTGGGTCGCCTGGGCCGGACTCGACGGCAGCCGGCCCCAGGTGCAGGCAACCGACCTCGGGCACCGTCTGCTCGACGACCGCGCCGTCGAGGTGACGTGGCGGCTCTCGGTGCCCGAGGGCAACGAGACCGCGTGCATCGTCCAGGCCCTCAACGAGGACTTCACCGTCGTCGGCTGGAAGGTCGTGGAGATCCCCGCGTCCGACCGGCCGCTGCGCACGTTCACCGAGCGCGTGCGCACCGCCCAGGAGGCGAACACGGGTTTGGTCCAGGGCTGCTGGCTGGTCTAGAATTGGTAATTCGCCCCGGCAGACGCTGGGGCGTCACGTATATCCACGGGAGTGTGCACCATGGCGCAGGACGCCACCGCGACGACCACCTGGCTGACCCAGGAGGCCCACGACAGGCTCGCCGCCGAGCTCGCGCACCTCTCCACCACGGGCCGTGAAGAGATCGCGAAGCGCATCGAGGCCGCGCGTGAAGAGGGCGACCTCAAGGAGAACGGCGGCTACCACGCCGCGAAGGACGAGCAGGGCAAGCAGGAGGCCCGCATCCGCCAGCTCACCGAGCTGCTGCGCACCGCCGAGGTCGGCGAGGCGCCGGCGTCGAGCGGCATCGTCGAATCCGGCACCGTCATCACCGCGATCGTCGCGGGCGACGAGGAGCGCTTCCTGATCGGCAGCCGCGAGATCGCCGGCGACTCCGAGCTCGACGTCTTCAGCGAGCAGTCGCCGCTCGGCGCCGCGATCCTCGGCCTCAAGGTCGGCGACACGACCAGCTACACCGCCCCGAACGGCCGCGAGATCGCGGTCGAGGTCACGGGCGTCGAGACCTGGGCCGGGCAGTGACCCGCTGAACCCCCGAACACGCGAACGGCCCCTCCTCGGAGGGGCCGTTCGTCATTCCTCGATGATCTCGGGTTCGTAGCCCGCGCGGCGCAGCACCGCGACGACCTCGTCGCGGTGTGCGGGGCCGCGGGTCTCGACCGAGAGCTGCAGTGCGACCTCGGAGATCTGCATGCCCGCGCCGTGGCGCGTGTGCAGCACCTCGACGACGTTCGCCTTCGCCTCGGCGAGCAGCTCGGCGATCCGCGCGAGCTGGCCGGGCCGGTCGGGCAGGCCGATCCGCAGCGTGAGGTAGCGGTCGGATGCCGCGAGGCCGTGCGCGATCACGCGCTGCATGAGCAGCGGGTCGATGTTCCCGCCCGACAGCAGCACCACGATCGGGCCCTCGGAGCGCACCTTGCCGGTCATGAGCGCGGCGACGCCGACCGCGCCGGCCGGCTCGACCACGAGCTTCGCGCGCTCGAGCAGCACGAGCAGGGCCCGCGCGATGTCGTCTTCCGTGACCGTGACGATCTCGTCGATGGTCTCGCGGATGATCGCGAAGTTGAGCTCGCCCGGGCGGTAGACGGCGATGCCGTCGGCGATGGTCGGGACGACCGGCACCGAGGTCGGCTCCCCCGCGGTGAGCGACGGCGGGTACGGCGAGGCGTTCTCGGCCTGGACGCCGACGATGCGGACCGTCCGGCCGAGCTGCGCGGCCCGGAGCTTCGCCGCACTCGCGACGCCCGCCGCGAGGCCGCCGCCGCCGATCGGCACGACGATGGTCGCGACATCCGGAACCTGCTCGAGGATCTCGAGGCCGAGCGTGCCCTGCCCCGCGACGACGTCGGGGTGGTCGAACGGCGGGATGATCGTCGCCCCGGTCTCGGCGGCGAACTGCGCGGCCGCCTCGAGGGTCTCGCCGATCGAGTCGCCGCGGAGCACCACGTCGGCGCCGTAGGCGCGCGTGGCCTCGAGCTTGGGCAGCGCGACGCCGACGGGCATGAAGATCGTCGCGTGGATGCCGAGCTCTCGCGCCGCGAACGCGACGCCCTGCGCGTGGTTGCCGGCCGACGCGGCCACGACCCCGCGCGCCCGCTCGTCGGACGAGAGCGCCGACAGCCGGTTGTACGCCCCCCGGAGCTTGTAGGAGCCGGTGCGCTGCAGGTTCTCGCACTTCAGGTGCACGGGCACGCCCTCGAGCCTGCCGAGGAACCTGGAGGTCTCCATCGGCGTTCGCCGCGCGATCTCGGCGACCGTGCGCTGCGCGCGCTCGAACGCCGCGAGGTCGGGTCCGGGCCAGGCGGACGGCGCGGCGGGAGTGCCGGGCGCGCCGGGCGCGTCGGGTCGGGCGTCGAGGGCGTGGTTCATGTCACCGTCCGTATCCGGGGCGCTGGGGTACCGTGCGCCAGAGCGGGGAATGGGTCTCGGCGGGCGAGGGCGGTTCGGCCTGCTTCCACGTGCCGCCGGCGACGTAGAGGATCATGACGTTCCCCACCGCCGCGACCGGGACCGCGAAGAGCGCGCCGGGGATGCCGGCCAGCAGCGAGCCGGTGGTCACCGCGACGACGACGCCGAGCGGGTGGACCTTCACGGCCGTGCCCATGATGAGCGGCTGCAGGACGTGGCCCTCGACCTGCTGCACGAGCAGCACGACGCCGAGCATCGCGAGCGCGATGCCCCAGCCGTTGTAGACGAGCGCGACGAACACCGCGAGCGCGCCCGTGACGACCGCGCCGACGATCGGGATGAACGAGCCGAGGAAGACGAGGATCGCGATCGGGATCGCCAGGGGCACGCCGAGCAGCAGCGCGCCGAGGCCGATGCCCACCGCGTCGATCGAGGCGACGAGGATCTGCACCTTCACGAAGTTCTCGAGCGTGGCCCAGCCGGAGCGGCCGGCGCCGTCGATCGCGGCGCGCGCCCGGCGCGGGAAGATGCCGACGATCCAGTTCCAGATGTGGCGGCCGTCGATGAGGATGAACAGGGTCGCGAACAGCGCGAGCAGGATCCCGGCGAGGAAGTGCCCGATCGACGAGCTGACCGACAGGGCGCCCGTGACGAGCACGCCGCTGTCCTCCTGGACCGAGGAGACCACCTGCTGCATGAGGTCGTCGAACTGCTCGGGGGTGACGTGCAGCGGGCCCTCGAGCAGCCACTCGCGGAAGTCGTCCCACGCGACCACGGTCTGCGCGGCGAGGTCGCCCGAGCCGCGCACGATCTGCGAGATGCCGAGTGTGAGCAGGCCCCCCACGCCGAGGATCGTGGCGAGCATCGCGACGGTGACCGCGAGCCACTTTGGCCAGCCGTGCCGCTGCAGGAACTGCGAGAACGGCACGAGCAGCGCGGAGAGCAGCACGGCGACGAGCACCGGGACGAGCACGTACCGCAGCTGGATGATCAGGAAGATCACGACGGCGAGCACCCCGCCGACGAGCAGGAGCCGCCACGACCATGCGGCGGCGACGCGCATGGGGAAGGGCACGGATGCCGCGGCGTCGCGAGGCGGCTCGGCGGCGGGCTTCTGCGGCGCGCGGGCGGCGCGTCGTGCGCGCTGCCGTCGAACGCGCGAGGCCCCGTTCCCCTCGGTCACCGTCCCAGTCTAGGCGCGGGGGTGGGCGCGTTCCGCCCGATGTCGGCGCCCCCCGTTATGGTCGGAGCATCATGGCCGAACACGTCAGTCCCGCCCTCGCCCGCCGCATCGCCCTCGCCGCCCAGGGGTTCGGCCGGCCGGCGCCCGCCACACCCGGCACGCGGCAGGTCGCGGGCGTGGTCGACCGGCTCGGCCTGCTGCAGATCGACTCGGTGAACGTGTTCGAGCGCAGCCACTACCTGCCCGCGTTCAGCCGCGTAGGGGCGTACGACCGCGCGGTGCTCGACCGCATGGCGTGGGGCCGGCGCGGCCGCCTCATCGAGTACTGGGCGCACCAGGCCGCCTTCATCCCGCGCGAGCTGTGGCCGCTGTTCGAGTTCCGCCGTGCCGAGTACCGCCGCAAGGGCACGTCCGAGTGGGGCGGATGGCTCGGCGAGAACCGCACGCTCGCCGACTGGCTGCGTGCCGAGCTCGAGGCCAACGGGCCGATGCCCGCGAGCGCGATCGAGCACGACGCGAACGAGCGTCGCGGGCCGTGGTGGGGTTGGTCCGACGTCAAGCGCACGCTCGAGTGGATGTTCCGCACCGGCGAGGTCGTGTGCGTCGATCGGCGCCGCTTCGAGCGCGTGTACGCGCTGCCCGAGCAGGTGCTCGCGCCCGAGCTCATCGACGCCGGGCCCGCCGAGCCCGACGCCGTCCGCGAGCTCGTCGCGCGCGCGGCATCCGCTCTCGGCATCGCCACCGCGGCCGACCTCGCCGACTACTGGCGGCTCCTGAACGCGCAGGTGCGTCCCGCGATCGCCGACCTCGTCGATGCCGGCGTGCTCGAGCCGGTCACGGTGCCCGGCTGGACCACGGGCGGCCGCCCGACACCGGCCTGGGTGCACCGCGACGCGCGGCGGCCGCGCCGCGTCGACGCCGTGGCACTGCTCTCGCCGTTCGACCCGGTCGTGTGGTTCCGGCCGCGCGCCGAACGCCTGTTCGACTTCCACTACCGCATCGAGATCTACACGCCCGAGGCCGACCGGCAGTTCGGGTACTACTCGCTGCCGCTGCTCGTCGACGACCGCATCGTCGGCCGGGTCGACCTCAAGAGCGACCGCGCGGCGGGCGTGCTGCGCGTGCAGTCGGCGTGGGCCGAGCCGTCCGCCCCCGACGATGCGGCCGAGCGCCTCCTGCCCGTGCTGCGCCGCGCCGCCGACTGGCAGGGCCTCGGCGAGGTCGTCGTCGCCGGGCGCGGCGACCTCTCCCCCGCGATCGCCGCCGCGCTGGCCATCGCTGCCTGAACGCTGCGGCCTAGAAGCTGCGGCCCATCTCGTGCAGCCGTCGCACGCGCTCGCCGATCGGCGGGTGCGTTGCGAAGAGGCGGTCGATCACGCCGGGCTTCAGCGGGTCGGCGATCCAGAGGTGCGCCATCGACGTGTTCTGGCGCCGCATCGGGCGGCCGTGCTGTTCGAGCTTCAGGAGCGCGCCGGCGAGGGCGTCGGGGTGCCGGGTGGTCATCGCCGCCGTGGCATCCGCCAGGTACTCGCGCTGACGCGACACCGCCAGCTGCACGAGGCTCGCGACGAGCGGGGCGATGAGCATCGCGACGAGCCCGAAGATCATCACGATCGGGTTGCCGTTGTTGCTGCGGCCGAAGAAGGCCATGCGGAGGAACAGGTCGGAGATGAACCCGATCGCCACGACGAGCCCGAACACGATCATCGACAGGCGGATGTCGTAATTGCGCACGTGGCCGAGCTCGTGCGCCATGACGCCCTCGAGCTCGGAGTCGTCCATGACCTCGAGCAGGCCCGTGGTCGCGGCGACCACCGCGTGCTGCGGGTCGCGGCCCGTCGCGAACGCGTTCGGTGCGGGGTCGGAGATGACGAACACGCGCGGCATCGGGGTGCCCGTCGTGATGGAGAGGTTCTCGACCGTGCGCCACAGGCGGGGATGCTCGCGGACGCTGTGGATCTCGACGGCGCCCGACATCGACAGCGCCTGCCGGTCGGCGGTGAAGTACTGGAACAGCGCGTAGGCCGTCGCGATCACCAGGGTCACGACGACGATGGTGAGGTCGCCGTAGATCACCGAGGCGAGATAGCCCAGCCCGCCGACGATGGCGAGGAAGAGCAGGATCGTGAAGACGGTGTTGCGCTTGTTCCGGGCGATCGCTCGGTACATCGCTAGAACTGCACGCGCGGCGGCTCGGCGATCGCCGCGGCCTCCGTGACCTCGAAGAACTCGCGCTCGTGGAAGCCGAGGCCCCGCACGAACAGCGTGTTCGGGAACACCTTGATCTTGGTGTTCAGCTCGCGGACGCCGCCGTTGTAGAACCGGCGCGAGGCCTGGATCTTGTCTTCCGTGTCGACGAGCTCGGCCTGGAGCTGCAGGAAGTTCTGGCTCGCCTGCAGCTGCGGGTACGCCTCGGCGACCGCGAAGATCGACTTCAGCGCCTGCTGCATGTGGTTCTCGGCCACGCCCGCCTCGGCGGGGCCGTGCGCCGACAGGGTCTCGGCGCGCGCCTTCGTGACGTTCTCGAAGACCGCCTTCTCATGCGCGGCGTAGCCCTTGACCGCCTCGATGAGATTCGGGATCAGGTCGGCTCGCCGCTTCAGCTGCACCGTGATGTCGCTCCACGCCTCGTCGACGCGCACGTTGAGCGTGACGAGCGAGTTGTACGTGGCCCACAGGTAGATGCCGATCACCAGGACGAGCACGACGACGATGATGAGCGGGATCAGCCATTCCATGGCGCAGACTCCTGAGTATCGCGATGATCGGTGTACCCCCGATCCTATCCGTCGGATGGGGATTCGCTCCGAGTTCCCACCGGACTCCGAGCGAGCACGCGGTCGAGGTAGGGGTTCGCGAACCGGCCCTCGGGGTCGAGCTCGTCGCGGACGCGCAGGAAGTCGTCGAAGCGCGGATACACGCCTCGTAGCGCCTCGGCGTCGAGCGAGTGCTCCTTGGCCCAGTGCGGCCGCCCGTCGAGGGCGCGCATGATCGACTCGACCGCGCCGAAGTACTCGCGCGGATCCTCCCGGAAGTACCGGTGCACGGCGATGTACCCGGTCTCCCGGCCGTAGGCGGTGGACAGCCAGTTGTCGTCGGATGCCGCGGCGCGCAC
>DASTQT010000184.1:0-6927 GCA_035761605.1 Agromyces sp.
CGCGCGCCGGGCCGCGCAGCGCGCGCGACGCGACGACGAGGGCGGCCGCCACGAGCACGATGTTCTTCGCGACGTACTGGCCGAGCAGCGTCGGGCCCGCTGCGGTGATCAGCTCGTCGGTGAAGAACACGACCGGCGAGAAGATGCCGACGAACGCGATCGCGAGCACGACCAGCCCGACGCGGGCGAACCGGCCCGAGATGATCAACGCGCCCGCGACCGTCTCGATGACGGCGGTGAGGACGAGCGCGAGGTGGCCGCCGACGATGCCGAACGTGAGGACGCCCCACGTGGCCTCGACGAGCGGCTCGACGGGACTCACGCCCGGGAAGAACTTCAGCACGCCGAAGGCGACGAAGACGGCGCCGAGCGCCACTCGCAGGGCCGGGATGCTCCAGCGCTCGAGGAACGCCTTGAGCGCGGCTTCGGCGGCGGTGAGGCGCGCGGGCACGGAGCCGAGACGGGCGGAGATGGGGCGGTGCGCGGCCGGCTGCAGTCGGGTGGGCGCGGACAGGGTGGACATGGCGGTGCTCCTTCCAGAGCGTGATCGTGACGTTGATGGTGACCGTGGTGGTCGAATGCCGGAGAGCGGCAACTTCGTCCAGTGAACCGGCCTGCCCCATGGCCGCGGATCCGGGCGCATCCCGGAACGAAGCGAGGGATCGCCCTCCGTTTCGCTGCGGGCTCGCCCTGACGCCGATTCAGGGTCCTGCGCCATCCGCCCCTGTTCGGGGGCCGCGCCCGCCGGCCGGGCCGTGGTGCCATCGGACATGGCCGACGTGATGATCGCGGTGATGCCGTTCGCGGGCCACGTGGCACCGCTCGCCGCGGTCGCGACGGCCTTCGTCGAGGCCGGCCACGCCGTGCGCGTCTACACGGGCCGCGCCCACGCACCCCGGTTCGAGGCCCTCGGCGCGGAGGTCCTGCCCTGGTCGCGCGCGCCCGACTTCGACGAGCACGACCTCGCCGCGACGTTCCCGACGCTGCGCGGGCGGAAGGGTCCGCGGCAGATGCTCGCGAACGTCGAGCAGGTCTTCATCGGAACCGCCGCCGCGCAGGGCGACGACCTCGTGGCCGCGTACGAGGAGCGCCCATGGGAGGTGATCGTGGCCGACGGTCTGAGCCTCGGCGCGCGCTTCGCCTCGGAGCACACCGGCACGCCGTGGGTGACCGTCACGATCGTGCCCCTCACCATCCCGACACCGGAGCTGCCGCCGCCGGGATTCGGGCTGCGGCCGGCCCGGGGGCCGCTCGGGCGTGCGCGCGACCGACTCCTCCACGCCGCACTCGCGGTCGCGTCACGCGGGCTGCGGCGCGTGTACGAGGCGCAGCGCGCGGCATCGGGACTCCCACCGTCGACGGAGCCGTTCGATCGCGCGTTCCACTCCCCCGACCTGGTCTGCGCGTCCGGGATCCCCGAGCTCGAATGGCCACGCCGGGGATGGCCCGTTCCGGTCGAGTTCGTCGGCGCCCTCGCGCCGACGGGCGCCGCCGGGGCTGCTGAGCCGCCGCCGTGGTGGGACGACCTGCCCGCCGGCGGTCCGCTGGTGCTCGTGACGCAGGGCACGCTGAACGTCGACCCCGACGACCTCATCCGGCCGACCTTCGCGGCACTCGGGCGTCAACCGCTCTCGATGGTCGCGACGACCGGACGCGCCGACGCCCCGGAGCTGCCGTTCGCGTCGCCGCCGAACGCCCACGTCGCCGGCCTCGTCGACTACGCGGCGCTGCTGCCCCGGCTCGACGCGATGATCACCAACGGCGGCTGGGGCGGCGTGCTCGCCGCACTCGCGCACGGCGTCCCGCTCATCGTGGCGGGCGGCGACCTCGACAAGCCGGAGATCGCCGCACGAATCGCGTGGGCGGGCGCCGGCATCGACCTCCGGACGGGCACGCCGCAGCCCGCCGCGATCCTGCGGGCGTGGCGGCGGCTGTCGATGGATCCGGGCTACCGGGAGAACGCCGAGCGGCTCGGCCGGGAGCTGCGACGGCACGACGGCCCCCGGGAGGTCGTGGCGCACACGCTGGCGCTCCTCGACCGCGCGCCCCGCGCCCGTGACGACGCCGCTCGATCGCCCTGATCCGACCCCGCGGGCCGGCCGGCCTCAGGCCTTCGCGTGCGAGATCGCCGCGAGCAGGCCGTTCACGAACCCGGCCGAGTCGTCGGTCGAGAGCACCGTGGCCGCCTCGACCGCCTCGCTGATCGCGACCGGATCGGGCACCTCGTCGTTGTAGACGATCTCCCACACGCCGATGCGCAGCAGCGCACGGTCGACCGCGGGCATGCGCTCGAGGGTCCAGCCGCGCGAGTGCGTCGTGATGAGCTCGTCGATCTCCTCGCGGTGGTCGACGACGCCGTCGACGATCTCGCGGGCGTAGAGCCACGACGCCTGGCGCTCGGGCTCGTTCACGGCGCGCTCCGCCTCGGCGACGAGCAGCTGCTCGACCGGCACCTGGCGCATGTCGGCCGCGTAGAGCAGGTCGAGGGCGCGCTTGCGCGCCTTCGTACGGGCGCTCACTAGTCGTTCACGCGCCCGAGGTACTCGCCCGAGCGGGTGTCGACCTTGACCTTGGTGCCGGTCTCGAGGAACAGGGGCACCTGGATCTCGTAGCCGGTCTCGACGGTCGCGGGCTTGGTGCCGCCGGTCGAGCGGTCGCCCTGCAGGCCCGGCTCGGTGTAGGTGATCTCGAGCACGACCGACGCGGGCAGGTCGACGTAGAGCGGGTTGCCGTTGTTCAGCGCGATCGTGACCGACTGGTTCTCGAGCATGAAGTGCGCGGCGTCGCCGACGATCGAGGCGGGGACCGTGATCTGGTCGTAGTCGGTCGTGTCCATGAACACGAAGCCCTCGCCGTCGTTGTACAGATAGGTGAAGTCGCGACGGTCGACGTTCTCGATGTCGACCTTGGTGCCGGCGTTGTACGTGCGGTCGACGACCTTGCCGCTCACGACGTTCTTCAGCTTGGTGCGCACGAACGCGCCGCCCTTGCCGGGCTTGACGTGCTGGAACTCGATGACGCTCCAGAGCTGGCCGTCGATGTTGAGGACGACGCCGTTCTTGATGTCCGCGGTGCTTGCCATGGGTGTTCCGTTCGGTGGTGGAGAGAGGGAAGTCGAGGGGCGCACGACGAGGGGTGCGACCGACCGAGTCTAGTCGAGACCTACGGATGCCGCAGAAGCCAGTCCACCGCGAGCCGGTACGAATCCGCCCCGAACCCCGCGATCACGCCCGTGGCCACGCCCGAGATGACGCTCGTGTGGCGAAAGGACTCGCGCGCGTGCGGGTTGGAGAGATGCACCTCGATGAGCGGCACGCCCGCCGTCTTCAACTGCGCCGCGGCATCCCGCAACGCGTAGCTGTAATGCGTGAACGCGGCCGGGTTCAGCACGACGGGGGTGCCGCGGTCGACGGCCTCGTGGATCCATCCGATCAGCTCGGCCTCGTCGTCGGTCTGACGCAGGTCGATCTCGACGTCATCGGGAACGGATGCCGCCAGCCCGGCACCGATGTCGGCGAGCGTCTGCGAGCCGTACACCTCGGGCTCCCGCGAGCCGAGTCGACCGAGGTTGGGCCCGTTGAGGACGAGGATCGTGGTCATGCTCGAAGCCTAGCCATGGGTGCGGGTCGAGGAGCCCGCGCAGCGGGCGTCTCGAGACCCGACGCCCGCGACCTCAGGACGCGATCTCCTGGTACGCCGCGAAGAGCAGCGACTGGTCGGGCGCGAGCATGACGGTGGGCTTGGCGAGGTCGTCGAGCACGATGAAGCGAAGCTGCCCGGCACGCGCCTTCTTGTCGCGCTGCATGGTCGCGAGGAGCGTGTTCCACCGGCCCGCGGGGTACGAGGTCGGCAGGCTCAGCAGGTCGAGCACGCGCTTGTGCCGGTCGGCGACCTCGTCGGAGAGGCGTCCGGAGAGCCGGCCGAGCTCGGCCGCGAATGCGAGGCCGACCGCGACCGCGGCGCCGTGGCGCCACTGGTAGCGCTCGGCGTGCTCGACCGCGTGGCCCAGCGTGTGCCCGTAGTTGAGGATCTCGCGCAGGCCCTGCTCGGTGAAGTCCTCGCTGACGACGTCCGCCTTCATCCGGATGGCCAGCTCGACCACGCGACGGAACTCGGGCGTGGACGGGTCGGTCGCGACATCCGGGTCGGCTTCGATGACGTCGAGGATCTCGGGGTAGCGGATGAAGCCGGCCTTCACGATCTCGGCGAACCCGGCGAGGATCTCGTTCTTCGGCAGCGTGTCGAGCAGCTCGAGGTCGCACAGCACCGCGGCCGGCGCGTGGAAGACCCCCACGAGGTTCTTGCCCTCGTTCGTGTTGATGCCGGTCTTGCCGCCGACCGCGGCGTCGACCATGCCGAGCACGGTCGTCGGCACCTGCACGATCCGGACGCCGCGCAGCCAGGTCGCGGCGACGAAGCCCGCGAGGTCGGTGATCGCTCCCCCGCCGAGCCCGACGATCACGTCGGTGCGCGTGAAGTCGGCCTGGCCGAGGATCTGCCAGCAGAACGCGGCGACCTCGACGCGCTTGGCCTGTTCGGCGTCGGGAACCTCGGCGAGCAGCACCTCGTAGCGGCCGATCAGCGACTCGCGCACGGCGGCGGCGCGCGCGCCGAGCGTCGGCGGGTGCACGATGAGCACCTTCGTCGCCGCCGTGCCGATCGCGTCGGCGAGGCCCTCGAGCACGCCGCGGCCGACGGTGACGTCGTAGCCCGGCGCGCCTCCGACGTGGATGGTGGTGGCCTCGTCGGTCATGCGCGTGCTCCTGCCCACTCGGTGATCTCGGCGATGATCCTCGTCACCGGGCGGCGCGAGGTGTCGATGACGAGCCCGGCGACCTGCTCGTAGAGGGGTCGCCGCTCGTTGCGGATGCGGATCCAGCGTTCGAGGCCGCCGTCGGCGAGGAGGGGGCGCGTGCCCCCGGAGAGCCGAGGCGCGACCGCGTCGGCCGACACCTGCAGCCAGACGACCGCGAGCTCGGCGAGGTCGGCGCGCGTGTCGGCGTCGAGCACGGCGCCGCCGCCGAGCGAGACGACGGCCTCCTCGCGCAGCGCCTCGGCGACCACCTCGCGTTCGATCTCGCGGAAGTACGCCTCGCCCTCGCGGGCGAAGATCTCCTCGATCGGGCCGTACCGCTCGATGATGCGCTGGTCGGTGTCGACGAACGGCGCGCCGATTGATGTCGCGAGCCGGGCGCCGACGCGCGACTTGCCGGCGCCCATCGGCCCGACGAGCACGATCGGCAGCGGCACGGAGCGCGCCGGACCGGGCGCGGCGGGCGGGGCGTCAGGCACGGACCGCGTCGGACGCCGCGACCTCGCTTGCGAGCGCGTCGGGGATGGCCGCGAGGTAGCCCTCGAGGTTCCGGCGCGTCTCGGCGACCGAGTCGCCTCCGAACTTCTCGAGCACGGCGTTGGCGAGCGTCAGCGCGACCATCGCCTCGGCGACGACGCCCGCGGCCGGGACCGCGCAGACGTCGGAGCGCTGGTGGTGCGCGGGAGCCGGCTCGCCGGTGGCGACGTCGACGGTGGGCAGCGCGTGCGGCACGGTCGCGATCGGCTTCATGCCGGCGCGCACGCGCAGCACGGTGCCGGTCGACATGCCGCCCTCGGTGCCGCCGGCGCGGTCGCTCGCGCGGACGATGCGCCCGTCGGCGAGGTGCAGCTCGTCGTGCGCGGCCGAGCCGCGGCGGGTCGTCGTGAGGAAGCCGTCGCCGACCTCGACGCCCTTGATCGCCTGGATGCCCATGAGCGCGGCGGCGAGCTGCGCGTCGAGGCGGCGGTCCCAGTGCACGTGCGAGCCGAGGCCGGGCGGGAGGCCGTACGCGAGCACCTCGACGACGCCGCCGAGCGTGTCGCCGTCCTTGTGGGCCTCGTCGACCTCGGCGACCATGCGCGCGCTCGTCTCGGCGTCGAAGCAGCGCAGCGGGTCGGCGTCGAGCGCGTCGACGTCGGACGGCATGGGCAGCGCGCTGCCCTCGGGCACGCGCACCGGGCCGATCGCGACGGTGTGCGAGACGAGCCGGATGCCGAGCTCGCCGAGGAACGCGCGGGCGACCGCGCCGAGCGCGACGCGCGCGGCGGTCTCGCGGGCGCTCGCCCGCTCGAGCACCGGACGTGCCTCGTCGAAGCCGTACTTCTGCATGCCGACGAGGTCGGCGTGACCCGGGCGCGGACGGGTCAGCGGCGCCCCGCGGCCGCGGCCGAGGGTCTCGGGGTCGACCGGATCGGGGCTCATGACCTGCTCCCACTTCGGCCACTCGGTGTTCCCGACGCGCAGCGCCACCGGGCTGCCGAGCGTCAGGCCGTGCCGGACGCCGCCCGAGATCGCCAGCTCGTCCTGCTCGAACTTCATGCGCGCGCCGCGCCCGTAGCCGAGCTTGCGGCGCGCGAGATCGGCGCGGATGTTCTCGAGCGTGACGGGGATGCCGGCGGGGAGTCCCTCGAGGATCGCGACCAGCTCGGGGCCGTGCGATTCACCGGCGGTGAGCCAACGGAGCATGCCCACCATCCTCCCACAGCGGGCTCAGACGCTCCGACGCATGACGTCGAGCACGGCCCCTTCATCAGGCAGTTCGGCGAACGGATCGCCGTTCACGAAGATCCGCACCTGCAGCAGCGCCTGGTGCACGAGCATGCCGAGCCCGTGGGCGACGGCGCCCCCGCGTTCCGTCCACGCGGCCGCGAGCGCGGTCGGCCAGGGCGAGTACGCCACATCGAGCAGCGGCGATCCGGCGAGCTCGTCGGAGGGCGAGAGGCCGAGGTCGGTCCCGCCCGGCACCGTGCTGATCACGAGGTCCGCCCCGGGCGGCTCGGCGAGACGGGCGAGCGGCCGCACCTCCATGACGAGCCCGAGCGCGTGGCCCAGGTCGACGACGGATGCCGCGCGGCCGGCATCGCGCACGCACACCTCGACGCTCGCGGCGCCGA
>DASTQT010000185.1:0-4077 GCA_035761605.1 Agromyces sp.
GCCGTCGGGCAGCCCGCGGTGGGCATCCTGCAGCACCTGCTCGGCGTGCGCGGCGCTCGTGAGCTCGGCGAGGTGCTCGTCGAGGCCGGCGGGCAGGTCGATCGGCACGAGCGAGAGCAGGCGCAGCGGGGCGCGCGTGGCGCGCGCGAGGAGCGTCGCCGACGCGAGCTGCGCGTCGGCGCCCGGGCGGGTGCCGACGCACGCGGTGATGCGGGTGACGCCCTGGCCGGCGGCGACGTCGCGCGCACCCGCCGGGGCGAGCACGACGGGCACGTCCGACGAGTGGAGCAGCTCGTTCGCGACCGAGCCGATGTGCGTGCGGCCGAGGCGTCCGCCGCCGGCCGTGCCCACGACGATGAGGTTCGAGTCGAACTCGTGCGCCGCGTTGATGAGGCCCTCGGCGAACGACTCCGCGTAGCGGATGTGCAGCTTCGACGCGACATCCGCCCCCAGGTGGGTGGACGCCTCGGTGAGCCACTCGCGCGACTGCTCGCGGAGGTAGCGGATGTACCCCTGGTCGACGGGGACGCGGCTGTTGTGCGCCTCGGACGGCAGCACCATGACCACCTCGAGGGTGCCCTCGCCGGCGGTCGCGATGCGGTTGGCGAGCGCGAGCGCGTCGGCGCCCGCCTCGTTGGCGGTGTAGCCGACGACGATGCGGAGTTCGCTCATCGGGCACCCACCTCGGCCGGGGTCGACTCGAGGATCTGCGCGGCGACGAGCCGGCCCATCCGGATGGCGCCGTCGACGTGCTGGTACCCCTTGCCGGCCATGTCGGAGCACGCGAAGCGGATCGGCCCGACCGGCGTGCGCAGGTCGGCGCCGTAACGCGCGAGGCCGCCCATGTCGAAGCTCGCGGCGTACGCGCCGCGCGTCCACTCCTCGGAACCCCAGTCGCTCTCGTAGTAGACGACCGGGTGCTTCGCCTGCTCGCCGTAGTAGTGCGACATCGACTCGAGGATGCGGGCCTTGCGCTCTTCGGCGGAGAGCTGGAAGACGCCGTCGGCCTCCTCGTCGGCGACGAAGCCGACCAGCGTGCCGCGCGGGTCGTCGTGGTTGGAGTTGTCGTACGCCTCGTGGACGAGCTCCCACGGGCTGAACGCGGTGCCCGACAGGCCCTGCTCGCGCCAGAACGGCGTCTCGTAGACCGCGTGCACCTTGATCACGAAGCCCATCGAGAGGTGCTGGTGCAGCTGGTGCTGGCGACGCGGGAGCGGCGGCTCGTACGAGATGCGGCTGTAGAGCACGGGCGGGACGGCGAGGATCGCCTCGCGCGCATGGACCTCGAGCTCGTCGGTCACGGCGACGACCGTGGAGCCGCCGGCCGCGGCATCCGTCGACCACTGCAGCGTGCGGACGGGCTGGTTCAGCTTGACGACGTCGCCGAGGCGCTCGGCGAGCCGGATCGGCACGAGCTGGAGGCCGCCGACGACGCGGCGGTCGAGGATGAAGTCGGCGTCGACGAGGTTCGAGAACGAGCCCGCGGATGCCGCCATGAGCAGCGCCTGCAGCGCCGAGAACGCGTGCGCGGGCTTGGTGAGCATCGCACCGGCGATGAACATGCCGACGTTCTCGCGCGCCTCCTCGTCGTCGGTCTGCGTCTCGAGCCAGCGGGCGAACGAGACCTCGTCGAGGTCCTTCGCGAGCGGGTGCGCCCACGGCTGCTCGGGATCGATCTCGGCGACGAGCGCATCGAGCTTCTCGATGAGCGTGAGGATCTCCTGCTCGGTCGCCGGCGGCACCGGGAAGATGTCGCCCTCGAACTTCTTCACCTCGCCGTCGGGGCCGATGTAGACGTTCACGCCCTCGCGGTAGCGGGGGTAGGTCTCGAGTCCGAGCTCGTCGAGCGTCTCGATGAGCGCGTCCTGGTCGGGCGAGACCCACTGGCCGCCGATCTCGAGCATGGCGCCGTCGACCTCGCCGGTCCAGAGGCGGCCGCCGACGCGGTCGCGTGCCTCGAGCACGACGACCGAGCGGCCGGCCTTGACGAGTTCGGTGGCCGCGGTGAGTCCCGCGGCGCCCGCGCCGACGATGACGACGTCGGTGTCGATCCGTTGCATGGTGTTGCTGCTTTCTCTGCACGTCGGTGGTCGAGTAGGCCGAAGGCCGTATCGAGACCTCATGGGAGCGGTCTCGATACGCGGCTTCGCCGCTACTCGACCACCGGGGAGGCCCGGCGTTACGCCGGGATCAGGGTGTACTTCGTGTCGAGGAACTCGTGGATGCCCTCGAAGCCGCCCTCGCGGCCGATGCCCGACTGCTTGACGCCGCCGAAGGGGGCGGCCGCGTTCGAGACGAGGCCGGTGTTGAGGCCCATCATGCCGGTGTCGAGGCGGTCGATCATGCGGTGGCCGCGGGCGAGGTCCTGCGTGAACACGTAGGAGATGAGGCCGTATTCGGTGGAGTTCGCCAGGCGCACGGCCTCGTCCTCGTCGGCGAACGTGGTGATGCCGAGCACCGGCCCGAAGATCTCCTCGCGAAGCAGTCGGGCGTCGGCGCCGACGTCGCCGAGCACGGTCGGCGCGTAGAACGAGCCTGCGCCGTCGATCGGCGCTCCCCCGGCGAGGACCTTCGCGCCCTTGCTCACGGCGTCCTTCACCAGCTCGTCCGTGGACGCGACCGCGTCGTCGTCGATGAGCGGCCCGATGTTGACGCCGTCCTCGGTGCCCCGGCCGACGCGCATCGCCGCGACGCGCTCGGTGACGCGCTTGGCGAACTCGGACGCGACCGACTCGTGCACGATGAACCGGTTCGCGGCCGTGCACGCCTGGCCGATGTTGCGGAACTTCGCGACGATCGCGCCATCCACGGCCTTGTCGAGGTCGGCGTCCTCGAAGACGACGAACGGCGCATTGCCGCCGAGCTCCATCGAGGTGCGCAGGATCCCCTGCGCGGACTGCTCGATCAGCTTGCGGCCGACCTCGGTCGAGCCCGTGAACGAGAGCTTGCGCAGGCGCGGGTCGGCGATGATCGGACCCGAGACCTTCGACGAGCTCGTGGTGGTGACCACGTTCACGACGCCCTTCGGCAGGCCGACCTCCTCGAGCAGCTGCACGAACGCGACGGTCGTGAGCGGCGTGAGGGCGGCGGGCTTGACGACGACCGTGCAGCCCGCGGCGAGCGCCGGCGCGATCTTGCGCGTCGCCATCGCGAGCGGGAAGTTCCACGGCGTGATGAAGTACGACGGGCCGACGGGGCGCTGGGCGACCACGATGCGGCCGGTGCCCTCGGGGTTCCAGCCGTACCGGCCGGTGATGCGCACGGCCTCCTCGCTGAACCAGCGGAGGAACTCGCCGCCGTAGTTGACCTCGCCGCGCGCCTCGGCGAGCGGCTTGCCCATCTCGAGCGTCATGAGCAGCGCGAAGTCCTCGCGGCGCTCCATGAGCCGGTCGAACGCGCGGCGGAGGATCTCGCCGCGCTCGCGCGGAGCGGTCGCGGCCCACTCGGCCTGCGCGGCGACGGCCGCGTCGAGGGCGCGGATGCCGTCGGCGGGCGATGCGTCGGCGATGGCCTTGATGACCTCGCCCGTGGCCGGGTCGCGGACCTCGAAGGTCTTCCCGCCCTCGGCCTCGATCCAGTCGCCGCCGATGAACAGGCCGTCGGCGACGCGGTCGAGGAGGGCGGATTCCTGCGTTGCAGTGGTCATGCGTTGGTTGTCCGTTCCAGTCGTGCGCGGGTCTCGCGCGATCACGGGTAGAGGCCGCGGATGCGGTGCGCCTCGGCGACGCGCTCGACAGCGAGCGCCGTGGCGGCGGTGCGGAGCGAGAGGTCGCGGGCCTCGGCGTAGCCGAGGACGTGACGCCAGGCGTTCAGCATCCGCTCCTCAAGTCTGCTCTCGACCTCGTCGGCACGCCACCAGTACGCCTGGTTGGCCTGCACCCACTCGAAGTACGAGACGATGACACCGCCCGCGTTGGCGAGGATGTCGGGGACGACGAGCACGCCGCGCTCGCGCAGGATCGCGTCGGCGGCGGGGGTCGTGGGACCGTTGGCGCCCTCGACGATCACGCGGGCGAGCACGTCGCGGGCGTTGGCCTCGTTGAGCACGCCCTCGACGGCGGCGGGGACGAGCAGGTC
>DASTQT010000186.1:0-2916 GCA_035761605.1 Agromyces sp.
GCCGCCGAGGCCGGGGCGACGTGCGCCTCGTAGTCGGCGAGCGAGAGCGCGCCCGCCCACGAATCGAACAGCTGCGCGGCCGATGCGCCGGCGAGCACCTGCGTGCGGAGGAACCGGCCCGTGAGCTCGGCGGTCCACTCCATGAGCGCGCGCCACGCGCCGGGGTCGGCGTGCATGAGCGTGCGGGCCGCGAGGTGGTCCTTCGACGGGCCGCCCTCGGTCAGGTACGCGGCGAGCGTGAACGGCGCCCCCGCGAAGCCGATGAGCGGCGTCGAGGTCGGCGCCCCCGGTGAGGTGAGCGTCGCGAGCTCGGCGACCGTGCGCTGCACGGCCTCGGTGATGGGCCCGGCGGCCTCGTCGAGGCGTGCGGGGTCGATCGCGGTGAGCTCGGCGACCGCCGCGGCATCCCCGTAGGCCGTGCCGAAGACCGGGCCCCTGCCCGGCTGGATCTCGACGTCGATGCCGACGAGCTTCAACGGCACCACGATGTCGCTGAAGAAGATGCCCGCGTCGACCCGGTGGCGCCGCACCGGCTGCAGGGTGATCTCGGCCGCCATCGCCGGGTCGAGGCACGCGTCGAGCATGCGCGTGCCGACGCGCAGGTCGCGGTACTCGGGCAGCGAGCGGCCGGCCTGCCGCATGAACCACACCGGCACGGTGTCGCTGCGCAGCCCGCGGTACGCGCGGACGAGGCGGGAGTCGTGGGTGAGGCCTGAAGCGAGCGGATGCCGCGGGGAGAGGATCACGCGTTTCATCCTCCCTCATCGGGGCTGGGCGCGCGCTGGGGCGGCCGAGGCATTGGACCTGCGGAGGACTGGGGTCTGGCGGGAGCGCTCTCACGGCGCTATGGTCGGAGCCGTCGTGCGCCCCCGACGCGCGACGACGCGTCGGCGACCACCCGATGTCGACGCGCCTCCGCCACCCACGGAGAAACGCATCGTGCCCACCATCGCCTCGCGCCACCGCACCGCCCTCATCACGCTGGTCGCCATCGCGACCGCGCTCCTCATCGCCGGGCTCGTGCTCGGCCAGGCGTACGTGGAGCGGCTGATCCCGCGCCTGCCCGACGTGTCGGCGGGCCCCGTCGCCGCGGGCGTCGCCGTCGTCACCGCGCTCGTGCTGCTCGCCGCGATGCTGCGCCGCACGGCCGCCGCGGCCCGCGCGAAGGCCCGCCGGCGCGCGCTCGGCTCGGTGCACCCCGGCGCCGTGAGCTGCGGCATCCGCAACCGCGACCTCGTCGCGCGCCTCGATGAGCTCGGCCAACCCGGCAGCCGTCGCGTCGCCCTCCCCGCCCGCTTCTCGATCGTCGCCGACGAGGCCGGCCTCTCGTTCTGGGGCGGCGGGCACCGGCCGAAGCGCGTCGCGTACTTCCCCTGGCGCGAGGTGCGCAACATCCGTTCCGACAGCACCGTCGTGGGCAGTGCGAGCGTGCCCGTCGCGGTCGTCCGGATCCGTCGCGGCGGCTCGAGCATCGAGCTGCCCGTCATGCTCAGCGACCCGCGGCTCGGGCGATACGCACTCACCGAGGCGCCGTTCTTCGCGACCGTGCGCGCGTGGAAGGCGCGGCACCGCGCGACGCTCGCGGCCGAAGGGCTCGAACTGCCGCCCCTGACCGACGCGATCCCGATCATCCGGCAGGGCGCAGCCGCCTGACGAGCATGTGACGGTGCTGGTCGGAGCACCTTTCGACCAACGGTAGAATCGTCGGGTGCTCATCTGTCTCACCGCGAGCCACAAGAACGCCGGCTTCGACATGCTCGAACGCCTCTCGGCGTCGGCCGAGCATGCCGCCCCGCGCCTGCTCGCTGGGCACCCCGCCGTGCAGGGCGCCGTCGTGGTCGCGACGTGCAACCGCTTCGAGGCCTACCTCGACCTCGACACGCCCGAGGGCGACTCGCCGGTCGATGCGGTGCACGACGCGGTCCGCGCGGTCGGCGACGTGGCGGGTCTCGAGGCCGACGAGCTGCGCAGCACCTTCGGGTTCGTGCACGGCAATGCGGTCGCCGGGCACCTCTTCGCCGTCGCCTCCGGGCTCGAGTCGGTCGTCGTCGGCGAGGGCGAGATCGCCGGCCAGGTGCGCCGCTCGCTCGAGCGGGCGCGCCACGAGGGCACGACCACCCCCGAGCTCGAGCGCCTGTTCCAGCGCGCCTCGCAGACCTCGCGCCGCGTGAAGAACCGCACCGGCATCGGCAGCGAGGGCCGCTCGCTCGTGCGCCTCGCGCTCGACCTCGCCGAGAGCCGCGTCACCGACTGGGCGGCCGTGCGCGTGCTGCTCGTCGGCACGGGCCGCTACGCGGGCGCGTCGCTCGCCGCGCTCCGCGACCGCGGCGTCGTCGACGTCGCCGTGCACTCCCTCTCCGGCCGCGCCCGCAGGTTCGCGGCGAGCCACGACATCGAGGCCGTGGCATCCGGCGACTACGCCATGGCCGCCGCCGGCGCCGACCTCATCGTCACCTGCACCACGGTCGAGCACCACGTCGTCGACCGCTCGCTGCTCGAGCTGGGCCGCACCGAGCTGGCCGTGGCCGCCGGGCCGGCACCGGTCGCGCTGCGTCCGGGTCGCGACGGTCGCGAGGGTCGCGAGTCCGCGACGGATGGCGCGGCCGCCGATGCACCCCGCCAGCTCCTCATCGACCTCGGGCTCCCGCGCAACGTCGCGCCCGACGTCGTCGAGGTGCCCGGCGTCGAGCTGCTCGACCTCGAGACCATCAAGATCCACGCCCCGCTCGAGGAGTTCGGCGCGACCGACGCCGCCCGCGAACTCGTCGACCGGGCCGCCCGCAACTTCAGCCGCGTCGGCGAGGAGCTCGACCTCGCGCCCGCCGTCGTCGCGCTCCGCAGCCACGTGTTCGACGTGCTCGACGCCGAGATCGCCCGTGCCCGCTCGCGCGGCGACGACGACGGCCGCACCGAGGC
>DASTQT010000187.1:0-5117 GCA_035761605.1 Agromyces sp.
AGGTCGACGAGCTCGAGGGTCGGGTTCGCGGGGGTCTCGACGACGACGAGCCCGGTGTCGGGGCGGATGGCCGCGGCGATGCCCTCGACGTCGGTCCAGGTCACCTCGGTGCCGAGCAGGCCGCTCTCGAGCACGTGGTCGGTTCCGCCGTAGAGCGGGCGCACCGCGACGATGTGGGGCGTGCCCGCCGAGGTCGTGGCGATGAGCGTCGCCGCGAGCGCGGCCATGCCGCTGCCGAACGCGACCGCGCCCTCCGCGCCCTCGAGGTCGGCCAGCGCCGTCTCGAATCGGGCCACGCCCGGGTGCCAGAGGCGCTGGTACACGGCCGAGCGGCCCTCGCCGAGCGAGCCTCCCGTCGCGAGCTCCTCGTAGGACAGGCCGCCGTTCTCGACATCGCCGAGCGGGTTGGTCGTGGAAAGATCGATCGTGGGAACGTGGGAGCCCTGCTCCCGCACTCCCTCCATCCCAGCGTGGACGGCACGGGTCTCGAGGTTCGACGTCGGTGTCAGCATGTGAGCAATGAAGCAGAATCTGCGACACTACTCAAGTCGGGTTGCAGGCTCTTGCGATTCGGCTCAGGATGACGCAGAATCTTCATGACTATGGGAAGGAAGCGGGCGATGGCGCAGAAACCCGAACTCGATCGCGTCGACCGGGCGCTGCTCGCCGCCCTGTCGAAGAACGCCCGCGCGTCGGGCGCCGCGCTGGCCGCCGAGGTCGGCGTCGCCGAGTCGACCGTATCGCTGCGACTGCGCCGCCTCCAGAGCCTCGGCACCGTCCGCGGATACCGGGTCGACGTCGACCTCGCCTCGCTCGGCGTCTCGCTCCAGGCCCTCATCGCCATCCGGCTCGTCAAGCACGACCGCAGCGAGATCGACGCGTTCCGCAACGCCGTCCCGCACCTGCCCGGCGTGCTCGGCGTGTTCCACATGGCCGGCGCCGAGGACTACCTCCTGCACGTCGCCGCGCGCGACGCCGAGGAGCTGCGGGAGTTCGTGCTCGCGCACCTCACCGGGCACCCCGCCGTCGCCCACACCGAGACGAACCTCATCTTCGAGCACGTCGACGGCGACGGCTGGCAGCAGCTCGTCGGCTGACCTCCGCGCCCGCGTGCGCGCGCCGGTTCGGCGGTCCGAAATGCTGCCAATCCGACCGCTCGGCGGGTGCCCGTGCCATCCGTGCCGCTAGCCTTTCGGAGGCCCCGTGGGGCCGAACGCGACGAGGCGGGCGCCGGAACCGGGAACGATCGCGACGGGCCGCCCGCGACCCGATGGAGCAACATGACCACCGATGAGCCCCTGGGCAGCCCAGCCGACCGCGCCCGCTGGAAGAGGTACATCGCCGCCGAGCGGGCCGAGGCCGCCGTCTACCGCGAACTCGCCGCACGCCGCGAGGGCGAGGAGCGCGCGATCCTGCTCGCGCTCGCGGCCGCCGAGGGCCGCCACGAGGCGCACTGGCTCGCCCTGCTCGACGGCGACGACACCCGCATTCCGCGCGCCGACCTCCGCACGCGCGTGCTCGCGGGACTCGCCCGCGTGTTCGGGTCGATCTTCGTGCTCGCGCTCGCCCAGCGTGCCGAGGCGCGCTCGCCCTACTCGACCGACCCGCACGCGACGGCCGCGATGGCCGCCGACGAGCGCATCCACGGCGAGGTCGTCCGCGGACTCGCCGCGCGCGGACGCCGCCGACTCGCGGGCACGTTCCGCGCTGCGGTGTTCGGCGCGAACGACGGGCTCGTCTCGAACCTCGCGCTCGTGCTCGGCATCGGCGCGACGGGGGTGCCCGCCCCCGTCGTGCTGTTCACGGGCATCGCGGGCCTGCTCGCCGGTGCGCTCTCGATGGGCGCGGGGGAGTACGTCTCGGTCCGTTCCCAGCGCGAGCTGCTCGAGGCATCCGCCCCCGACCCCACCGCGCGCGACGCGCTCGGCGACCTCGACATCGACGCGAACGAGCTCGCGCTCGTCTACCGCGCCCGCGGCATGGCCGAGGACGACGCGATCTCCCAGGCCGCGCTCGTGATCGCGCGCGTGCAGGCCGCCGAGCGCCTGCAGGCGCCGACCGACGCGATCGGAACGGTCGAGCACGACGACGAGGCCGTCGGCACGGGCATGAGCGCGGCGATCTCGAGCTTCCTGTTCTTCGCGTCGGGCGCGCTGATCCCGGTGCTGCCGTACCTGTTCGGGATGTCGGGACTCGCGGCCGTCGTCACCGCGACGGTGCTCGTCGGCATCGCCCTGCTGCTCACCGGGGCGACCGTCGGCCTCCTCTCGGGCGCCTCGCCGCTCAAGCGAGCGCTGCGCCAGCTCGCGATCGGCCTCGGCGCGGCGGCCGTCACGTACCTGCTCGGCCTCGCATTCGGCACCACCATCGCGTAGGAGACCTGACATGACCCGACCCGTCGCCCTGGTCACCGGCGCCGGACGCCGCAACGGCATCGCGCACGCGATCGCTCTCGACCTCGCTGCCGATGGCTGGGACGTCGCGTTCACGTACTGGCGCGACTACGAGCGCCGGATGTCGCTCGGCGGCGACCCCGACGCCGACCCGGTCGCGCTCGCCCGCGAGATCGAGGCGACCGGGGTGCGTGCACTCGCGGTCGAGGCCGATCTGGCCGACGCCCGCGCGCCGGAGCGCGTGGTCGCGGAGGTGTCGCGTGTGCTCGGTCCGGTCGGGGCGCTCGTGCTGTCGCACTCGGAGAGCGTCGACAGCGGCATCCTCGACACGTCGGTCGAGAGCTTCGACCGCCACTTCGCGGTGAACGCGCGGGCGGCGTGGCTGCTCATCCGCGCCGTTGCGCAGCAACTCCCCGAGGGCGGCGGACGGGTCGTCGCGCTCACGAGCGACCACATCGTCGGCAACATGCCCTATGGGGCGAGCAAGGGCGCACTCGACCGCATCGTGATCGCGGCGGCCGGCGAACTCGCACACCTCGGCCTGACGGCGAACATCGTCAACCCCGGCCCCGTCGACACGGGCTGGATGGACGACGCCACCCGGGCGACGCTCGTGGAGCGCCAGCCGACGGGTCGGCTCGGCACTCCCGGGGACGTCGCGCGGCTGGTGCGGTTCCTCGTCTCGCCGGATGCACGATGGGTCACGGGGCAGCTCATCACCTCTGACGGCGGGTTCTCGATCTGAGCCGATGATGTCGACGGTCGCGCTCAGCGGTCGGCCGGCACCGGCGTCGTCACGAAGTCGATGAGCTCCTCGACGCGGCCGAGCAGGGCCGGCTCGAGGTCGCCGTAGCCGCGGACCTGACCGAGTATCCGCTGCCACGCACGCGCGATGTCGGCCTGCTCGGCGTGCGGCCAGCCGAACTCGGCGCACACGCCGTGCTTCCACGAGGTACCGCGCGGGATCTGCGGCCACGCGTCGCGGCCGAGACGGGTGGGCTTCACCGCTTCCCAGATGTCGATGTACGGATGACCGACGACCAGGACGTGGCCGCCGTGCCGACCGCGCATGACGGCGTCGGCGATGCGCTGCTCCTTCGAGTTCGGCACGAGGTGGTCCACCAGTACGCCGACGCGTCGCCCGGGGCCGGGTCGGAACTCGTCGAGGACGTCGGCGAGCACGTCGACGCCCTCGAGGTACTCGACGACGACGCCCTCGACTCGCAGGTCGGCACCCCAGATCTTCTCGACGAGTTCCGCGTCATGGCGTCCCTCGACGAAGATCCGGCTCGGCAGGGCCACTTTCGCGGCACCGGACTCGGTTGCGAACGAGCCCGACGCGGTCCGAAGCCGGCCCTGCGGCGCGGCCGCCTCGGGTGCGACGAGCCGGACCGGTTCACCGTCGACCAGGAACCCGTGGCCGAGCGGGAACATGCGCGTGCGGCCGTGGCGGTCCTCGAGGGTCACCGTCTGCTTCTCGACGGCGACGACGGCGCCGCAGAACCCGTCGACGGCGAGCTCGACGACGAGGTCCCGTGCGGCGGGCACCTCGGGGATGGTGCGGCGGCCGGCGGCGCGCCAGTCGCCGGCGAGCACGTCCTCGCCGTAGCGGTCGGATCCGAATCGGTCGTCAGTGGCGGGAGGCACCGGATGAGGGTAACGGAGCGGACGTCGGGGGACCGGACGACACGTCGGCGTCTCGGCACGCGTCCGCGGTGCTACTCGACGACAGGTCGAGGCAGCGCACGGCGGGAGAGGCGCAGCGTCCACGCGGCACCCGCGAACGCGACCGCGGCGGCGAGCGCGAACGCCCACGGGATGCCGTACGGCGCGGCGACGAAGCCGAGCAGGATCGGGCCGATCCCGAGACCGAGGTCGATGGCGGCGGTCGCGGTGCCCGACGCGATGCCTCGCTCCTCGGGGGCGGCCGTGGCGAAGATCGCCGAGAAGAACGCGGGCGTGCTGAAGCTGACGCCGACGGCGATGACGGCGGTGCCCGCGATGGCGCCCCACGGCTCCGGCCAGAGCGCCGTCAGCACGAGGCCGGTGCCGATCGTCGCGAGGGCCGCAGCACCGAGCGGCAGCGATGGCAGGCGGTCGGGAACCCGGGCGAACGCGATCCGGCAGGTGACCACGATGGCCCCGTAGGTGAACAGCGCGAGGCTCGGGTCGGCGATCCCGACCCGGGTCGCGTGCAGCGAGGCGAAGGCGATGAACCCGCCGACGGCGGCGAGCGAGGTGAGGAAGCCGATCGACGCCGGGATCGACGGCCGGTGGACGATGCGGAACGGTTCGCCTCGCTCGGTCCGCGTGGTGCTCGTCTCGCCGATGCCGAGCACGAGCACTGCCGTGACGACCGCGAGCACGGCGGCGCCGAGCCAGGCCGCGGGGTAACCGAGGTTCTCGAGCAGCAGTTCGCCGAGGACGGGACCGAGCGCGATGCCGAGGTAGAGGCCGAGCGAGTTGTACGACAGCGCCTCGCCGATCCGCTCGGCCGGCGCGATGTCGGCCAGGGCGGCGAAGCCGGCGACGAAGAATGCGGCCTCTGCGACGCCCGCGACCAGGCGCAGCACGATGATCGTGACCAGGTCGGTCGCGACGGCGGTGAGGGCGAGACATGCCGCGGCGAGCAGTGCGCCGCCGATGAGGAGCGGGCGCCGGCCGACCCGGTCGGTCAGCCGGCCGGCGAACGGCCGGAGCACGAGCGCGGAGACCGCGAACACG
>DASTQT010000188.1:0-3352 GCA_035761605.1 Agromyces sp.
ATGATCGAGGTGCTCGAGGAGTTCGGTGCGTACATCGTCATCGCGCCCGGGCTCGCGCTCGCGCACGCGCGCCCGGGGCCCGACGTGCTCCGCAGCGGCCTCGCGGTCGTCACGCTGGCCGAGCCGGTCGCGTTCGGCCACCCGCACAACGACCCGGTGCGCGTCGTCGTCGGGCTCGCGGTCTCCAACGCCGAGGAGCACGTCGCGAGCGTCGCGGGGCTCGCCAACGTCTTCAACGAGCGCACCGCGATCGATCGGCTCGCGAGCGCGACGTCCGTCGAGGACGTCCGCGCCGTCTTCGACGGCGCTCAGGGGGCGGGCCCATGAGGATCGTCGCGGTGTGCGGGCTCGGCGTGGGCACCTCGGCCATCCTGAAGGCGAACGCCGAGCGCGCGCTCGACCGGCTCGGCCTCGAGGCCGACGTCGACGCGAGCGACCTCGCCGGCATCCGCGAGGCGGCCGCCGACGTCCAGGTCGTGCTGACCTCGACCGAGCTCGCCGACCAGGTGCGCGCCGCGCTCGGCCGCACGTGGGCCGAGGTCGTCGAGGTCGAGAACTACTTCGATGTCGACGAGATCGGCCGCAAGCTCGAGGCGTCCCTGGGCTGACACTCCGGCGACCCGCCGCGAGCGCGGCGGTGCCGTGGCGGCGGTCAGGCGACGAGCGCCCGCATGCCGGCCTCGAGGCGGGCGACGAGGTCGGATGCCGCGGCGCGGCGTTCCGCGACGGAACCGTCGGTCGAGGCCGCGTCGATGTAGACCTTGAGCTTCGGCTCGGTGCCGCTCGGCCGAACCATCACGCGTGCGCCGCCCTCGAGTCGGATGCGGAGCACGTCGGAGGGCGGCAGTCCGTCGACGCCCTCGGCGAGGTCGTCGATGCGCTCGACGCGCACGCCGCCCACCTCGGTCGGCGGCTGGGCGCGCAGGCGCTCCATCACGTCGGCGATCCGCGACAGGTCGGTCACGCGGATCGACACCTGCGACGAGGCGAAGCAGCCGAAGCGCTCGACGAACTCGTCGAGCAGGTCGGCGACGCTGCGGCCGTCGGCGGCGGCGCGCGCGGCGAGCGAGAGGAACGCGAGGCCGGCCGAGATGCCGTCCTTGTCGCGGAGCGTGCGCGGGTTCACGAGGTAGCCGAGCGCCTCCTCGAAGCCGAAGACGAGCCCGGGCGCGCGCGAGATCCACTTGAAGCCGGTGAGCGTCGAGGCGAAGCCGAGCCCGTAGGCGCGTGCCACGGCTTCGAGGCCGGGGGAGGAGACGATCGAGCACGCGAGCGTGCCGCGACCGGCGCCGCCCGTGGCATCCGGCGCCCCCGCGCCATCCGCCCCGGCCACCTGCTCGGCGACCTGCCAGCCGAGCAGCAGCCCGACCTCGTTGCCCGTGAGCCGGCGGTACCCGGACCCGTCGGACGCGTCGGGGATCGCGATCGCGAGCCGGTCGGCGTCGGGGTCGTTGGCGATGACGAGGTCGGCGCGGGCCTCGCGCGCGGCCTCGAACGACAGGTCCATCGCGCCGGGTTCCTCGGGGTTGGGGAACGCCACGGTCGGGAAGCGCCCGTCGGGCTCGATCTGCTCCGCGACGAGGGCCGGCACGTCGAAGCCCGCGGTCTCGAGCACCCGCCGCATGGTCTCCCACCCGACGCCGTGCATGGCCGTGTAGACCACGCGCGGCTGTGCGGCGGGCCGCTCGGCGATCGCGGCGGTCTCGGTCACGTACGCGTCGACCACCGACTCGGGCGCGGCCTCGACGGGGCCGCGAGGCAGGTCGGGCACCGCCGCGGACTCGGCGACGCGCAGGATGTGCGCGGCGATCTCGGCGTCGGCCGGCGCCACGATCTGCGAGCCGGCATCGTCGCCGCCGAGGTACACCTTCATGCCGTTGTCGTTCGGCGGGTTGTGCGAGGCCGTGATCATGACGCCCGCGCTCGTGTCGAGGTGACGGACGGCGAACGCGAGCACGGGCGTCGGCAGCAGCCGGGGGAGCAGGATGGCGCGCACGCCCGCTCCGGCCATGACCTCGGCGACGTCGCGCGCGAACGCCTCGGAGTTGCGCCGCCCGTCGTAGCCCACGACGACCGAGGGCGAGGCGTCGCCGCCTGCGCGCTCGAGCAGGTAGGCGGCCAGGCCCGCGGCGCCCTGCGAGACGAGCACACGGTTCATCCGGTTGGGGCCGGCCGCGATCTCGCCGCGGAGGCCCGCGGTGCCGAACGCGAGACGGCTGTCGAAGCGGTCGGCGAGGTTGGCGGATGCCGCGGCGTCGCCCGAGCGCGCGCCCGCGACGATCGCGGCCAGCTCGTCGCGGGTCTCGGGGTCGGGGTCCTGTGCGATCCACGCCTCGGCGAGGGCGATCCGGTCGGCGTCGGTGGGCTGCGGCATCCGTTGCCTTCTCTCTCGATGCGGCGGCGCTGCGGTGCGCCGCGCGTGTCGGTGTGTTCTGGTGGTGCTCCGGCCGGCGGCGGCCTAGACGGCCGCGACGACCTTCGCGAGCAGGTCGGAGATCTTCGCCTCGGCGTTGCGGCCGGCCTCGATGACCTCCTCGTGGCTGAGCGGCGTGGTCTGGATGCCCGCCGCGAGGTTCGTGATGAGCGACATGCCGAGGACCTCCATGCCGGCCTGGCGCGCCGCGATCGCCTCGAGCGCGGTCGACATGCCGACGATGTGTCCGCCGATGGTCTTGGCCATCTGCACCTCGGCGGGCGTCTCGTAGTGCGGGCCGCGGAACTGCACGTAGACGCCCTCGTCGAGCGACGGGTCGATCCCGCGCGCGAGGCCGCGGAGACGCGACGAGTACAGGTCGGTGAGGTCGACGAACGTCGCGCCCTCGAGCGGCGAGTCGCCGGTGAGGTTGATGTGGTCGCTGATGAGCACCGGGGTGCCGGCCGACCAGTGCTCCTTGATGCCGCCGGCGCCGTTCGTGAGGATCATCGTGGTCGCGCCCGCGGCAGCGGCGGTGCGCACCGAGTGCACGACCCGCCGCACGCCATGGCCCTCGTAGTAGTGCGTGCGCGCGCCGATCACGAGCGCCCGTCGGCCGTTCGGCAGCGCGACCGAGCGCAGCGTGCCGACGTGGCCCTCGAGCGCGGGCTTCGAGAAGCCGGGCACCTCGTTGGCCGCGATCGCCTCGAGCGCGGTCGACATGCCGACGATGTCGCCGCCGATGGCGCGCGCCATCCGCACCTCGGCCGGGGTCTCGTAGTGCGGCCCGCGGAACTGCACGTACACGCCCTCGGCCAGTGACGGGTCGACCTCGCGGCAGAGCGCGCGCAGCCGCGGCGAGTACAGGTCGGTGAGGTCGACGAACGTCGCGCCCTCCAGCGGCGACGCGCCGGTGAGGTTGATGTGGTCGCTGATGAG
>DASTQT010000189.1:0-5661 GCA_035761605.1 Agromyces sp.
ACGCCCGCCGGTGCCGGCGCGGCCGGCGGGGCGGCCGACGCGTCGACGGCGATGCCCGGTGGCGGCACGATGACGGCGGTGGATGCCGCGGCCTCGGCGTCGGCGCCACCCGCGGCGACGTCGGACGCCCGCGGGATGCTCGGCCGCTCGGTGCGCGAGAAGCCCACGACGGTGTCCTCGGGCACCATCGTGCGCTCGTCCGGACGATCGCCCGCGGACGACGGCGGCGGCACCGGCACGGCGGCGGGGGCCGCCGCGTCGGGCACGAGGTCGGCACGGGACACGGCGGGCTCGCCGGCGTCATCGGCCGACCATTCGACGACGGATGCCGCGACCGCACCCGCCACCAGGGGAAGCAGCGCCGGACGATCGCCCGACCCACCGGAACCCGCGCCATCAACCGCGACCCGGACCGCGGGCGCACCGCCCACGACCCGTTCCTGCCACGTGGAGACCTGCTCGCCCGACACCTCGACGTCGCCCAGCCGCACGGTGATGGGTCCGCGCACGACCGCGCGGGCCGTGCCGGCGGCCCGTTCGCGCACGACCAGCGCGAAGCTCGGCGTGGACGCGAGGCCGCCCGCGGCGAGCCGGTCGATCACGCGCGCCGCGCCATCCGTCGACCCGAGCCCGGGCCACAGCACCCGGAGGTCGTCGCCGCGATCGGCGGGCAGCATCAGGAGCGCATCATCGCGCACCGCCACCAGCCACCGCCCGCGTTCGTCAGGCCGGTAGTCCAGCACCCTCGTCCCCCGTTCCCCTCGGCCTGGTCTGCTCGACGTCGGCGGGCAGCGCGGCGTCGCGGTCGCGCGTGGCCCCGTCATCGTCGGCATCGCCGCCGAGATCGGATTCGACGACCACGGCCGTCACGTTGTCGCGGGCCCCCGCCGCGAGCGCCGCATCGACGAGCTCGCCCGCGAGCCCTGCGGCGTGCATGGAATGCCCCGTGAGGATCTGCGCGATCTGCTCGTCGCCGACCTCCTTGGACAGCCCGTCGGAGCAGATCAGGAACACCTGCCGGCCCGCCGCCGGGACGAGCCACACGTCGGGCTCGACCACGTCGTCGGCGCCCACGGCGCGCGTGATCACGTTCCGGTCGGGATGGCGCTCGGCGTCGTCGCTCGAGATCAGCCCGGCGTCGACGAGTTCCTGGACGGCCGAGTGGTCGACCGTGACCTGCTGGAGCCGCCGGCCGTCCCACGCGTACACGCGCGAGTCGCCCACGTTGAAGACCATCCAGTGCACGCCGCGCCCGTCGCCCGCGTCGACGAGCACGATCCCGGCCACCGTGGTGCCCGCGACCGCGGTGCCCTCCTCGCCGTCGGCCGAGAGGGCGCGTACGACCTCGTTCGAGCTGTGGATCGCGTCGAGCACCTGCTCGGGCGTCGAGGGTCGGCCGGTGTCGAGGTGGCGCGTGAACGTGTCGATCACAGCCCGGCTCGCGGCGTCGCCGCGCGCGTGACCGCCCATGCCGTCGGCGACCACGTACAGGGGCGGGTGTGCGAGCAGCGCGTCCTCATTGACCGTGCGGACGTTGCCGACGTGGGTGCGGGCGCTGTGCGCGATGCGCGCCGAGCCGCTGGGAATGGGGACGACACCGCTGCCATCAGACGTCACGAGATCGGGTCCTCTCTGAACGGGTCGGGTCGACGCCGAGGCGCAGTCGCTCAACGCTAGCAAGCGTCGAGCGGCTGCGCGTTCGCGAGCGGCGCGCCTGTGGAGGACGTCAGCGCTTCGCCGAGGCCTCGTCGTCCGCGCGCTCGGCGCGGTCGCCCTCCTCGGTGAAGTGCGGGATCTCCTCGCCGAGCGTGTGACCGCGACGACGGGCGTCGAGGTTGGCCTTGACGAGGCTCGCCACGGTCGCGACGGCCATCGCGCCGATGATCACGGCGAGCGAGGTCCACGTGGAGATGTCGGGCGCCCACTCGATGTGCTCGCCGCCGTTGATGAACGGCAGCTCGTTCTCGTGCATGGCGTGCAGCACGAGCTTCACCCCGATGAAGCCGAGGATGAACGCGATGCCGTACTTGAGGTACTCGAGGCGCTCGAGCAGGCCGCCCAGCAGGAAGTACAGCTGGCGCAGGCCCATGAGTGCGAACACGTTGGCCGTGAACACGATGAACGGGCTCTCGGTGATGCCGAAGATCGCCGGGATCGAGTCGAGCGCGAAGATCAGGTCGGTCGTGCCGATCGCGACGAACACGATGAGCATCGGAGTGAAGAACCGCTTGCCGTCGATGACGGTGCGCAGCTTGATGCCGTCGTAGTCGTTCGTGATGGGCAGGCGCCGGCGCAGCGTGCGGATGAGGGCCGAGTCGGCGCCGTCGTCCTCGTGGTTGCCGAAGGCCTGCTGCGCCGCGGTGTAGAGCAGGAAGGCGCCGAAGATGTAGAAGATCCAGCTGAAGTTCGCGATCAGCTGGGCGCCGAGGAGGATGAAGATGCCGCGCAGGATGAGCGCCAGGATGATGCCCACCATGAGCACTTCCTGCTGGTACTTCCGCGGCACCGCGAACCTGGCCATGATGATGACGAACACGAACAGGTTGTCGATCGACAGGCTGTACTCCGTGAGCCAGCCCGCCAGGAACTGCGCGCCGTGCTCGGCATCGCCGATCACGAACATGAGGCCCGCGAACACGAGCGCGAGCGCGATGTAGAACACGACCCAGAGCGTGGACTCGCGGAACGAGGGCACGTGCGGTCGCTTGATCACGAGCAGCAGGTCGGCGACGAGGATGAGGGTCAGCACGACGAGCGAGCCGACCTCGAACCAGACGGGGAGTGCGGTCACGGGGCGCCTTTCGGACGGTTGGCAGGGACGATGAAGTCCGAAAGTCTCTCCCGGCTGCACATGGTGCGCCGCCACGACCGGAGCGGCGTCGACGGCGCTCGTACTGACGATCGTGGCCCGAGGCGCGAACCCCGGCGGGATACTCCCCTTCGCTCGGACGAGTCTAGCGGGCGATCCGCGTCGCACGGTACAAACGACGAAACGCCCCCGGCACACAGGTGCCGAGGGCGTTTCGTCGGTTGGTGACCCCAGCGGGATTTGAACCCGCGCTACCGCCGTGAGAGGGCGGCGTCCTAGGCCGCTAAACGATGGGGCCTCGTTGCAACGTGAACGAGTATGGCATACGGGTCGGGCGCATTCCAAATCGAGCGAGCGGCTCGCGCCGGGGGCGCGTCACGCGAACACGGCGAGCGCTCCGGGCACCACCTCGACGTCGACGGGCAGGGCTCCGATGCGCTCGCCGTCGGCGTAGGCGACGATGTCGTCGGCCTCGATGCGGATGCGACGCGCCTGCGCGAACTCGACGGCGGGATGGTCGACGTGCTCGCCCGCGAACACGCGGGGGAACACCGCGAGCAGCCCGATCCGGGACAGCGGATGCACGATGAACACGTCGAGGACGCCGTCCGACACGTCGGCGTGCGGGACGATGCGCATCCCGCCGCCGAGCGACGGGGTGTTCGCCACGGAGACGAGCATGGCCGACTGCTCGCGTCGCGTCCCGTCGAGCGTGATCGCGTACCGGCGCGGCCGGAACGTCGCGAGCTCGCGGATGAGGGCGATCGTGTACCGGCTCGGACCGCGCGGTCGCACCATCCGGTTGGCCCGCTCGTTGACCACCGCGTCGAACCCGGCGGAGAGCACGCACGCGAACCACGTGCTGATCTCGCCGTGGTGCGCGAGCCCGAGGTCGATCACCTGGGGCGGGCGGCGGAGCGCCTCGACGAGCGCGTCGATCGCGGCCTCCGGATGCTCGTGCGGCAGCCCGAGGGCCCGCGCGAGGTCGTTGCCCGTGCCGGCGGCGACCACGCCCAGTGGGATCCCGGTGCGCGCGAGGATGTTCACGCCGAGCGAGACCATGCCGTCGCCGCCGACGACCACCAGCCCGTCGGTGCCCTGCTCGAACGCCGACTGCGTCTCGCGGCGGAGCAGCTCGAAGTTCGCCTCGCGCACCAGCGCGATCTCATACCCCTCGTCGACGAGCCGCTCCGCCACCGCCGGCCCGACCCAGCGGTTGCGCCCGAACGAGGCGTACGGGTTCACCGCGATGAGGAGTCGGCGGGGGCCACGCGTCATGCTGCGATTGTGGCAGGCAACCCCGTTGCGCACCCCGCGGACACGGTGTTGGCTCGGAGCATGCGCGTCACGAAGCTCGAGCACGCCGCCCTCGTCGTCGAACACTCCGGCGACCGGCTGTTCATCGACCCCGGCAAGTTCACGACCCCGATCACCGAGGCCGCGGGCGCCCTCGCCGTGGTGGTGACGCACCAGCACGACGACCACTGGACGCCGGAGCAGCTCGGTCGCATCCGCGATCGCAGCCCCGGGGTGAGGGTGTTCGGCCCCGAGGGGATGGCTGCGGCCGCCGCCGAGGCGGGCATCGAGGTCGAGCGCGTGGCGCCGGGCGACGAGGTCGAGGTCGGCCCGTTCCGTCTGCGCTTCTTCGGCGGACGGCACGCGGTGATCCATCCCTCGATCCCCGTGATCGACAATATCGGGGTGCTCGTCAACGACGCGCTGTACTACGCGGGCGACTCGTTCGCGGTGCCCGAGGGCGTGGAGGTCGACGTGCTCGCCGCGCCGGCGGGCGCGCCGTGGATGAAGATCGCCGAGTCCATGGACTACGTGATGGCCGTGAAGCCCCGGCGGGCCTTCCCGACGCACGAGATGGTGCTCTCCCGAGCCGGCAAGGACCTCTCGAACGCCCGGTTGGGTTGGGCGACCGAGCAGGGCGGCGGCGAGTACCTGGCGCTCGAGCCCGGCGACTCGTTCGACGTGTAGGGCTCGACGGATGTCGCTCGACGACGCGCCGCGCATCCACCCCGCGAACGCCGACGAGTGGCGCGCCTGGCTCGAAGCCAACCACGACACCGCGACGGGCGTCTGGCTCGTCACGTGGCGCTCGCCCGAGTCGGGCGGCGAGCCGCTCCCCTACGAGGACCAGGTGCTCGAGGCGCTCGCGTTCGGCTGGATCGACGCGACCACGCGCCGGCTCGACGACGACCGCCGCATGCAGTACTTCGCGCCGAGGAAGCGCGGCAGCGCGTGGGCGCGATCGAACAAGGCGCGCGTCGAGCGCCTGCGGGCCGAGGGCCGGATGGCGCCGGCAGGCGAGGCCGCGATCGAGCGCGCCGTCGCCGACGGCAGCTGGGCGCTCCTCGACGACGTCGAGAACCTCGTCGTGCCCGACGACCTCACGGCGGCATTCGAGCGCCACCCGGGCTCGCGCGCGCAGTGGGAGACGTTCCCGCCGTCCTCGCGGCAGATGGCCCTCTGGTGGATCCGGCAGGCGAAGCGTCCCGAGACGCGTGCGAAACGCATCGAGGAGACCGCGCGGCTCGCGGCCGAGGGCATCCGGGCGAACGAGCCGAGGCGCCCCGGCGTCGGCTGATCCGGGCGAACGGATGCCGCGGCATCCGCTGTCGATGAGCCACAAGGCCGCACCGGCCCGCCGTGACGATGCTTGGCGGTATCCGCTGAACTTCTCCCTCCTCCGTTGACGAGTCCACAGGCGCTCTGCCAGATTCGTGCCACTTTCCGGCGCGACGGGGCACCGAGGGCCGGTTGTCACGGCCATGTGCCCGGGTCCGCTTCGAGTGGCGGCGCCGTCCCGCACCCGTCGGCGCCGTCGTCCTGCACCCCCCGACCCG
>DASTQT010000190.1:0-4140 GCA_035761605.1 Agromyces sp.
GATCAGCGCGACGGCGAGCAGTCCGAACAGTGCGATGTATGGGAGCACGAGCGGCGCCGAGCCGAGCCCCACGAGCAGGGCGGCCACGAGGATGCCGAACGCGATGCCCGCGCTGCTCGCCACGGCGTTCGCGAGGCCGGCAGCCGACGGGTCGCGACGCGGGTGCAGGTCGAGCAGGGCGGCGCTCGCGGCGCTGATCGCCACGCCCGTCGCGAGACCCTGGACGCCGCGCGCGACGAACAGCCAGGCGACGGAGGTCGCGACCGCGAAGAGCACGGTCGAGGCCATGAGCGCCGCGATCGAGACGAGCAGCACCGGGCGGCGGCCGACGTCGTCGGAGACCGATCCCGCGACGAGCAGCGCCGCGAGCACGCCGACGGCGTACGTCGCGTAGACCAAGGTGAGCGTCAGCGGCGACAGCGCCCAGTCGGCGCTGTACACGGGGAACAGCGGCGTCGGCGTGACGGCCGCGAACAGGCCGAGCCCGATGACGGCGGCCATGAGGGTCGAGGCGAGCGGGCGAGGCAGCGTCCGGCGATGACGCGCGGGCGCGCCCGACGGCGCAGGCGGAGCGGAGACGGCAGCGGTGGACATCACGGTCCTCTCTGAATGAGGCCGCTCGTCGTGCCGCGGGTCGGAACCCGGCGGCACGGCGAGCAGGCCGACCATGGATCAGCGGACGACGGATGCCTCGGCGAGGGCGGTGCCGGCACCGGCGCCGGTCACGGCCGCCGCGCGGTACGGCTCGAAGAACCGCTCGAACGCCGCGAGCAGCTGCTCCGGAGCCTCCTCGGCGAGCCAGTGGCCCGCGCCCTCGACCACGAGCCCCTCGACGTCCTCGGCGAGCGCCTCCATCGCGTGCCCGACGAGGCCGCCGTAGCTGCGCTCGCCGCCGACGGCCAGCACGGGCAGCGCCAGCTTGCGAGCCACGCGCTCCTCGTTCTGCGCGAGCGTCGCGTCCCACGCGCGGTAGAAGCCGAGGCTGCCGCGCAGCGACTCCGGGTCGGAGACCAGCCCGACGTAGAAGTCGATGAGCTCGGCCGGAACGCCGCCGCCCTGGATGGCGAACTCGTAGCCGAAGAACGCGTCCTCGCGTCCGGTGATGAGCTGCTCGGGCAGCCCCTCGGCACGGTTGAAGGGGATGTGCCAGAGCTTGGCGTTCAGGTGCGCCGGCACGAACAGCGGCGGCGTGTTCGAGACCGCGGGCGGGCCGGGGATCTCGGCGAGCGCGGCGCGGTCGACCCGCTCGGGGTGGTCGGCGACGAGCGCGTAGGAGACGATGAAGCCGGTGTCGTGCCCCGCGATCGCGAACCGGTCGATGCCGAGTGCGTCGACGACGCCGATCAGGTCGGCCGCGAGGGTCGTGCTGTCGTAGCCCGACTCCGCGCGCTCGCTGAGGCCGATGCCGCGCTGGTCGGGCGCGATCACGGTGTACCGCTTCGCCAGCTCGGGCATCAGCAGGCGCCACGCGTACCAGGTCTCGGGCCAGCCGTGCACGAGCACGAGGGCCGGGCCCTCGCCGCCGATGACGACGTGCTGGCGGATGCCGTTCGCCTCGATGTAGCGGCTGGTGAACGTGTCGGCGAAGCCCTCGGGCAGGTTCGGTGCCTGCGTGACCGAGCCGACGCCGTCGGCGACGGGGAATCGGGCGGTGAGTGCGGTGAGTGCGGTGTTCATGATGGGTTCCTTTCGGTGGTGGGTGGTGGGGTGGTCGGATGGCGCGTGGCGCGCCGGGTCACGCGGCGAGCGCGACCGAGCGCGGCTCGACGTCGGGCTGCGGCACGGCGCTCTCGCGTCCGTAGGCCTCGAGCAGTCGGAGCCAGATCTCGCTGACCGTGGGGTAGGCGGGCACGGCGTGCCAGAGGCGCTCGAGCGGCACCTCGCCGACGATCGCGATGGTCGCGGCCTGCAGCAGCTCGGCGACATCCGGGCCGACGAAGGTCGCGCCGATGACGACCGAGCGGTCCTCGTCGACGACCATGCGGGCCATGCCGCGGTAGCGGTCGGCGTGCAGGCTCGCGCCGGCGACCCAGCCGATCTCGTAGTCGACCGCGCGCACGCGGTGACCGGAGGCGCGGGCCGCGTCGGCGGTGAGGCCGACGGAGGCGACCTCGGGGTCGGTGAAGGTCACCTGCGGTACCGCGGAGTGGTCGGCGGTGGCGACGTGCGCGCCCCACGCGGCATCCGATACCGCGGTGCCGTTCGCGCGGGCGGCGATCACGTCGCCCGCGGCGCGCGCCTGGTACTTGCCCTGGTGCGTGAGCAGGGCGCGGTGGTTCACGTCACCGACCGCGTAGAGCCAGTCGAAGCCGGGCACGCGCAGCGTGTCGTCGGTCTCGAGCCACGCGCCGGGCTGCAGCCCGACCGTCTCCAGGCCGACATCGGTGGTGCGCGGGCTGCGCCCGGTGGCGACGAGCAGCTGCTCGGCGCCGATCGCGTCGCCCGCGGCCGTCTCGACGGTGAACCCGAACTCGCCGCGCGTGACGCGGACGGTCTCGGTGTCCAGCAGCAGGTCCACGCCCTGCGTCCGGAGCGCGTCGGCAACGCGCTCGCCGGCGAACGGCTCCATCTCGGCGAGCAGGCCGCCGCGCGAGATGAGCGTGACCTGCGTGCCGAACGCGGCATACGCGGTCGCCATCTCGGCGCCGACCACGCCGCCGCCCAGGATGGCCAGGCTCGCCGGCACCTCGCGGACGCTCGTCGCCTCGCGGCTCGTCCACGGGCGCGACTCGCGAAGGCCCGGGATGTCGGGGATGACGGCGTCGCTCCCGGTCGCGACGGCGACCGCGTGGCGGGCCGTGAGCACGACCGTCGCGCCATCAGTGGTGGTCACTGTGACCTCGCGGATGCCGCTGAGCCGGCCGTGCCCGCGGATCAGGCTGATGCCCGCGCTCTTCAGCCACGCCACCTGGCCGTCGTCCGACCAATTGCTGGTGAACCGGTCTCGCCGGTCGAGCACCGCCTGCACGTCGAGGTCGCCGGTGACGGCCTGTGCGGCGCCGGTCACGCTGCGCGCGGCCCGCAGTGCGCTCGCCGAGCGCAGCAACGCCTTCGAGGGCATGCACGCCCAGTACGAGCACTCGCCGCCGACGAGCTCGTGCTCGACGATGACGGCGGTGAGCCCGCCCTGGACGGCACGGTCGGCGATGTTCTCGCCGACGGCGCCGCCGCCCAGGACGATGAGGTCGTACTGCTCGATGAGGGTGGTGTCCATGATGATCAGTGCTCGTCTCGTGCGGGCGCGAGCCGGTAGCCCTTGGCCTCGAGCGCCGCGGTCATGTGGGTGGCGTACCAGTCGGGCCATCCCTGGTCGTAGACGCCGCCGAGCTCGGCGGCTTCGTACACGCCGTGGGCGTCGGCGGCCTCGACGAGGAGGTCGAGGATCACGTCGCGGGTGGTGGTTGTGGTCTGCATCAGAGGTGCGTCCTGTCTTGGTTCTCGTGCTCGCTCAACGGCCGGGCAGACGCTTCGTGACCTGCTGGAGCACCCAGCCGTTGCCGTCGGGATCGGTGAACGATGCGAAGGACGAGTAGTCGGCCCGCTCGGGGTGCGGTCCCGGGACCCGGTGTGCCGTGCCCGGGCGCACGAACCCGTCGGTGTCGTGGAAGACCTCGGAGATGTCGATGCCGCGCGCGGCGATCTCTGCGCGGGTCTCCTCGATGTCGCGGACGACGAGCAGCAGGCCCTGTGCCGATCCGACGGGAGCGGTCGTCAGTCCGGTGCCGAGGATGATCGACGCGGGCGATCCGGGAGGGGTGAGCTGGACGATGCGGTAGCCCTCGTCGATCCTGAAGTCCGCGTCGAGGCGGAAGTCGAGGCGCCGGTAGAAGTCGATCGCGCGGTCCACATCGGACACCGGGAGGACCACGACTTCGAGCTTGAGTTCCATGATTTCGTTGACTCCTTTTTTAGGACTAATTCGTCCTGATGAGAGAGTCAACCGTGCGGAGGTCGTAGTCTATTCCCGTGGCGACGAGAAAATATGAGGATGCCTGCGGAATCGCCCGCTCGCTCGATGTGATCGGCGAGCGCTGGGCGCTGCTGGTCGTCCGCGAGCTCGTGTTCGGGCCGAAGCGGTTCACCGACCTGCGCACCGGGCTGAGCGGGATCAGCCAGAACGTGCTGAGCCAGCGGCTGCGC
>DASTQT010000191.1:0-3875 GCA_035761605.1 Agromyces sp.
CGCGTCGTCGCTCGCGAGGAACGCGACGGCCGCGGCGAGCTCCTGCGGCTCGGCGAACCGGCCGACGGGCACGTGCACGAGGCGACGCTGCGCGCGCTCGGGGTCCTTCGCGAACAGCTCCTGCAGCAGCGGCGTGTTCACCGGGCCCGGGCAGAGGGCGTTCACGCGGATGCCCTGGCGGGCGAACTGCACGCCCAGCTCACGGCTCATGGCGAGCACGCCGCCCTTCGATGCCGTGTACGAGATCTGCGACGTCGCCGAGCCGAGCACCGCGACGAACGACGCCGTGTTGATGATCGACCCGCGCCCCTGCGCGACCATGTGCCGCAGTGCCGCGCGCGAGCACAGGTAGACCGACTTCAGGTTGACGTCCTGCACCTTCTGCCACGCCGGCAGCTCGGTCGTCTCGATCGAGTCGTCGTCGGGCGGCGAGATGCCGGCGTTGTTGAACGCGATGTCGACGGATCCGTGGACGCGCGCCGCCTCGTCGAAGAGGTGGTCCACCTGCTCCTGGTCGGTGACGTCGACCTGCACGAACAGGCCGTCGACGGCGGATGCCGCGGCCTCGCCCGAGGCGCGGTCGAGGTCGCCGATCACGACCTTCGCGCCCTCGGCGGCGAGGCGCTTCGCGGTCGCGAGCCCGATGCCCGATGCGCCGCCCGTGATGACGGCGACGCGGCCGGCGAGCCGCTGGGTGAGGTCGATCGGGGTGAGATCTGCCATGGTGCTCCTTGTCTTGGGTCTCGATACGCCGCTTCGCCGCTACTCGACCACCGGGAGGTCGACGGCGAAGAAGACGTTCTTGGTCTCGGTGAAGGCGAGCGGCGCGTCGGGTCCGAGCTCGCGGCCGAGCCCGGACTGCTTGAACCCGCCGAAGGGCGTCGAGTAGCGCACCGACGAGTGCGAGTTGACCGACAGGTTGCCCGACTCGACGGCACGGGCGACGCGGATGCCGCGGCTGAGGTCGCGCGTCCAGATCGAGCCCGACAGGCCGAACTCGGTGGCATTGGCGAACCGGATGGCGTCGGCTTCGTCGTCGAACGGGAAGACCGAGACGACCGGGCCGAAGATCTCCTCGCGCGCGGTGCGCGCATCGCGCCCGGGAGTGAGCACCGTCGGCGGGTACCAGAAGCCCGGGCCGCTCGGGGCGCTGCCTCGGAACGCGACGTCCGCGTCATCCGGCACGTAGGAGGCCACGCGGTCGAGGTGCGCCCGCGCGACGAGCGGACCCATCTCGGTCGCGTCGTCGGCGGGGTCGCCGACCTTCACGCCCTGCACGGCCGGTTCGAGGAGCTCCATGAACCGGTCGTACACGCTGCGCTCCACGAGGATGCGGCTGCGCGCGCAGCAGTCCTGGCCGGCGTTCTCGAAGACGCCGGAGGGTGCCGTGGCGGCCGCCCGCTCGAGGTCGGCGTCGGCGAACACGATGTTCGCGCTCTTGCCGCCGAGTTCGAGCGTCACGCGCTTCACCTGCTCGGCGCAGCCGGCCATGATGTGCTTCCCGACCTCCGTCGACCCCGTGAAGACGACCTTGCGGACCGTCTCGTTCGTGACGAACCGCTCGCCGACGACCGAGCCCTTGCCGGGGATCACCTGGAACAGCCCCTCGGGCAGGCCGGCCTCGAGGCCGAGCTCCGCGAGGCGCAGGCTCGTGAGCGGCGTCCACTCGGCCGGCTTCAGCACGACCGCGTTGCCCGCCGCGAGGGCCGGCGCGAAGCCCCACGAGGCGATCGTCATCGGGAAGTTCCACGGCGTGATCACGCCGACCACGCCGAGCGGCTCGTGGAAGGTCACGTCCATGCCGCCCGCGACGGGGATCTGGCGCCCCGACAGGCGCTCCGGCGCGGCGGCGGAGTACTCGAGCACGTCCCGCACGTGACCCGCCTCCCACCGCGCCTGACCGATCGGGTGGCCCGAGTTGGCGACCTCGATCGCCGCGAGCTCCTCGACGGCGCCGTCGACGGCGTCCGCGAAGCGGCGCAGCAGTCGGGCGCGGTCGGCCGGAGCGAGCCGGGCCCAGTCCTGCTGCGCACGTGCGGCGCGCCCGATCGCGGCATCGGTCTCGTCGATCGTGGACGACGCGACCGTCGTGACGACGCTCTCGTCGGCCGGGTTGACGATGGTGTGGCTCACGCCATGCTCCTCTCCATGCGCTGCGTGCGGGCGGCCGCGACGAGGCCCGCGAACAGCCGCCGGTCGGCGGCGTTCTCCTCGGGGTGCCACTGCACGGCGACGCCGAACGCGGCGCCGTCGAGCTCGACGGCCTCGATGACGCCCTCGTCGGTGCGCGCCGTGACGGTGAGGCGGTCGGCGACGCGGTCGATCGCCTGGTGGTGGTAGACATGCACGGGCAGCGTGCCCCGCGGCTCGTCGGCGTCGCCGAGGATCGCGTCGAGGCGGCTGCCCCGCTCGACGTTCACCTGCGCCTCGCCGAACACCGCGGGCGCGGGCTGGTACCCCTCGTGCCCGACGACGTCGGGCAGGTGCTGCACGAGCGTGCCGCCGAGGGCGACGTTGAGCATCTGCGCGCCCCGGCAGATGCCGAGGAACGGCAGCTCGAGCTCGATCGCCGCGTTCAGCAGCGCATCCTCCCACGCGTCGCGATCGGTGCGCGGCGCCCCCGTGCGCTCGTGCGCCGGCTGCCCGTAGCGGCGCGGGTCGACGTCGGCGCCGCCCGAGACGATGAGCCCGTCGACCGAGGCCAGCACCCGACGCGCGAGCTCGGGCGTGACCGGCTGCGGCGGCAGCAGCACGGCGATGCCGCCCGCGTCGGTCACCGCGTCGAGGTACACCTTCGGCAGGAACGACGCGGGCAGGTCCCACACACCGGTCTGCGAGCGCTCGAGGTACGTCGTGACGCCGATGACGGGGGCGTCAGAAGCGCTCGAAGCCACGGACCCGCTCCCAGTCGGTGACGGCGGCCTCGTACGCGGCGAGCTCGACGCGCGCGTTGTTGAGGTAATGGTCGACGACCTCGTCGCCGAACGCGGCGCGCGCGACATCCGATGCGGCGAACAGCTCGGCCGACTCGCGCAGTGTCGCGGGCACGCGTGCCACGTCGCTCTCGTACGCGTTGCCGATGAACACGTCGCCCGGGTCGAGCTCGTTGTCGATGCCGTGCAGGCCCGCCGCGATGAGCGCGGCGACCGCGAGGTACTGGTTGACGTCGCCGCCCGGAACGCGGTTCTCGACGCGCATGCCGAGGCCGTGGCCCACGACGCGGAGCGCGCACGTGCGGTTGTCGAGCCCCCACGCGATCGCGGTCGGCGCGAAGCTGCCGGCGACGTAGCGCTTGTACGAGTTGACGTTGGGCGCCGAGAAGAGGGTGAGCTCGCGCATCGTCGCGATCTGCCCGCCGAGGAAGTGCTTGAACAGCGTCGACATGCCGCGCGCGTCGTCGGAGTCGGCGAAGACGGCGCTGCCGCCCTCGCCGCGAAGCGAGATGTGGATGTGACAGCTGTTGCCCTCGCGCTCGTTGAACTTCGCCATGAAGGTCAGCGCCTTGCCGTGGCGGTCGGCGATCTCCTTCGCGCCGTTCTTGTAGATCGAGTGGTTGTCGCACGTGCCGAGCGCGTCGGTGTAGCGGAACGCGATCTCCTGCTGGCCGAGGTTGCACTCGCCCTTGACGCCCTCGCAGTACATGCCGGCGCCGTCCATCGAGTTCCGGATGTCGCGCAGCAGCGGCTCCATGCGGGTCGACGCGAGCAGTGCGTAGTCGATGTTGTAGTCGCTCGCGGGCGTGAGGTCCCGGTAGCCCTTGCGCCAGGCGTCGCGGTACGAGTCGTCGAAGACGATGAACTCCAGCTCGGTGCCGACCAAGGCCCTCAGGCCCCGCTCGGCGAGCCGCTCGAGCTGGCGCTGCAGGATGCGTCGCG
>DASTQT010000192.1:0-6867 GCA_035761605.1 Agromyces sp.
GCGCTGGCCGCGCTCGCGACCCTGCCCGTGAAGGGACGCGCTCCGATGACGGGGTACGAGCGCGACGAGTTCGGGCACGGCTGGATCGACGTCGACCGGAACGGCTGCGACACCCGGAACGACGTCCTCGCGCGCGACCTCGTCGCGATCGACCGGCCGGCCGGATGCCGCGTCCTCTCCGGCGTGCTCGACGACCCGTACACGGGCCGCGTCATCGAGTTCGTGCGCGGCGAGGGCACGTCGCAGCTCGTGCAGATCGACCACGTCGTCCCGCTTGCGAACGCATGGGCCACCGGCGCCCAGCGGTTCACCGACGAAGAGCGCATCGCGTTCGCGAACGACCCGTCGAACCTGCTCGCGGTCGACGGCGCGACCAACGCGCAGAAGGGCGCGGGCGACGCGGCGACGTGGCTCCCGCCCGACCGGTCGTTCCGCTGCGAGTACGTCGCACGCCAGGTCGAGGTGAAGGCACGGCACGGGCTGTGGGTGACCCCGCCCGAACGGGACGCGATCGAGCGCGTGCTCGACGGATGCCGCGCCGCGGCGTGAATCCGGCGCGGTCGTTCCCGGGCGCGCGTCAGCCGATGACGTCGCCCGTCGCGGCGTCGATCTGCACCGATGCATCCTCGTAGGCCGAGTCCAGCGAGACGAGCACCCGCACCGGCAGCGCGCCGGACGCGTCGGCGACGAGCGCGCGCGACACCGACACGATCACCGACGTCGGGTCGGCGATGCCCGAGTGCTCCTTCGCCGCCTCGATGTGGTCGGGGATCGCGGACCAGTCGACCTCGCTCGCATCGAAGAGCGCGGCGGCCGGGTCGTCGGGCTGGATGAGCTCGGGCCCCTGGTGCTCGGTGCGGTCGTACCGGTACTGGTAGGAGTCGATCGTGAGCGCGCCCGGTGCGCTCGGCGCGGCAGCGAGCGCGTAGCCGTCGTAGAAGCCGATCCGGATGAACTGCGTGCCGCCGGTCTCCGCCGCAAGGGCGTCGACGATCTCCTGGTGCCGGTCGCCCAGCACGACGCCCGCCGAGTCGGGGTCGCCCGACGCGAACGCCCGCACCGTCCGGCCGATGCTGTCGTACGCGGGGATCAGCACGACGGCGGCCGTCGCGATCGTGACGGCGGCGAGCAGCACGGTTCGCCACGGCCGTCGGGCGCGTTTCGGGCCGCCGAGGAGCGACTCCGGTTCCGACGCCCAGGCGGACGCCTGCGACGCGAGGGGCACGGTGCGATCGGTGCCGGTGCGCAGCCGCTCGGCGTCGCGTAGACGCGCCCAGTCGTCGGGCGGCGTCAGCTCGAGCATCACGTTGGCCTTCGCGTCATCCGGCCGGCGCACCACGATGATCGACCCCGGCTGCACCTGCGGCAGCGTGACGATGTCGACGATCTGCCGGTGCACGGTCGTGTACGGGGTCCGGAACCGCGGCGCGACCGTGAGGGTGATCTCGACCTGCGGCTGGCCGTTCACGGTCAGGCCCGTGCGACCGACCCGCTCGACGCGAGCGAGGGCGAGCTCCCCTGTCGGCGGCGCAGTCGGCGCGCCCGCCCGCCCGCGGCCGAACAGCCCCGCGGCGCCGAGTCCCGCGAACGTGCCCGCGAGGATCGCGACCGTGAGCGAGATGCTCCACAGGATCGTGTAGCGCGGGTCGCCCGTCGCGACGGCCCCGATGGCGCCGCCGATCGTGACGCCGAACGCGACGGCCGAGATGAACGCGAGCATGGGCCACCCTCCGAGAACGATCCGTTGCTCCGAGGATGCCGCGTCGCGGGCCGATCCGGGAAGGGACGCGTCGCTCAGTCCGACGCCGGGTCGCTCATTCGCCGACCGCGAGCGGCCGCTCGCCGAGCGCGTCGCCCGCGAAGCCGACGAGCGACTTCGCCATGCACACGCTCGAGGGCTCGCCGACGTACCGGCCGAACCGCTCCACGCGGTGGTACCCGTGCTTGGCGTACAACGCGAGCGCCGGATGCTGCAGGCGGCCGGCCTCGAGCACGATCTCGCGCAACCCCCGCGCCGCGGCATCCGTCTCGATGCGCTCGATCAGGGCGCTCGCGATGCCCGCGCCGCGGGCGCCGGCGTCGACGTACATGCGCCTGAGCTCGCCGCGGCCTTCGCCGATGTCGTCGCCCTCGACGATCGCGGCCACGCCGACCGCGGTGCCGTCGCCGTCGCGCGCGACGTAGACCAGCGTGCCCGGCGCCTCGAGCTGCGCGACGTCGAGCAGCTCGTCCGTCGGGGAGAGCGAGCGCGCGTGGGCGCTGCCGGCTTCGAGCAGCGGCTCGATTCCGGGCGCGCGAGGCGACGCGACGGAGATCGACGGCGGTGTGGTCACGACGAGAGCGTACGCGAGCCGGGTTTCCGCGTGGTTACGTTTCAAGGTGGGCGGATGCCGCGCCGGGCGGATTCACAGGAGGGTGTCCGGTAGCATCGTGAGGTCGGTTCTGGACACCGTGCTGTGCGCGGATGGGTTTGTGAGTCCTGGGGCCGGTTCCGCGTGCGGTTCGCGCGCGGGAAGTCACCGTATGTGAACGGCCCCGGTCGAGGATGCACCCGGGTTCCCAGTTGCGCCGCGCGCTCGCGCGGCCGCTGCCATGTACTCGAAATACAACCCGGAAAGCAGCCATGCCCAAGAACAAGAAGCCCGCCGGCGGACGCCCCGCCCGCAACTTCGACCCCTCGTACGCCTCCGGCGCGAAGAAGAAGCCGGGCTCGCGCAGCCCGGGCCACCGCGGCCACCGCCCCGAGGAGCCGTCCAGCGACCGCCGGCCGCGCTGGTCGCGCGACGAGCGCGTCGCATCGGGCCGTGCCCCGCACCGCTCGAAGCGCCCGGGTCGCGATGAGCGTCCTGCGCGTTCCTCCGACCGCGACGACCGCGCTCCGCGTCGGTTCGACCGCGACGACCGCTCCACCGGTGGTCGAGTAGCACCGCGCAGCGGCGCGTACCGAGACCGCGACGACCGCGCCCCCCGTCGCTTCGACCGTGACGACCGCGCCCCCCGTCGCTTCGACCGCGACGACCGCGCCCCGCGCCGCGACCGCGAGTTCGACCGCCCCGGGTTCCGCGACTCCGAGCGCCGCCCCTCCTCCTTCTACCCGCAGGACGAGCGCCGCGAGCGCTTCCAGCCGGCCGACGACGTCGTGCTCGAGCGCCTCGAGGCCGAGGCGATCCAGGCCGAGGCGGTCGACGGCATCGGCTTCGCCGACCTCGGCCTCGGCGGCAACATCGTCCGCGCGCTGAAGGACCTCGGCGCCGAGGCGCCGTTCCCGATCCAGGCCGCGACCATCCCGGTCGTGCTCGAGGGCCGCGACGTGCTTGGCCGGGGCCGCACCGGCTCGGGCAAGACCATCGCGTTCGGTGCCCCGACCGTCGAGCGGCTCATGACGCTCTGGGCGGAGTCGGGCAAGTCGGGCGGCAAGCGCCAGTTCGGGCGCAAGCCCCGCGCGCTCATCCTCGCCCCGACCCGCGAGCTCGCCCTGCAGATCGACCGCACCGTGCAGCCGATCGCGCAGAGCGTCGGCCTCTACACGACGCAGATCTACGGCGGCGTCCCGCAGGGGCGCCAGGTCGGCGCGCTGCAGCGCGGCGTCGACATCGTGATCGGCACCCCGGGTCGCGTCGAGGACCTCATCGAGCAGGGACGCCTCGACCTCAGCGAGGTCGCGATCACGATCCTCGACGAGGCCGACCACATGTGCGACCTCGGCTTCCTCGAGCCCGTGCAGCGGATCCTGCGCCGCACCGCCGAGGGCGGCCAGAAGCTGCTGTTCTCCGCGACGCTCGACTCCGGCGTGGCCACCCTCGTCGACGAGTTCCTCGTCGACCCGGCCGTGCACGAGGTCGCGGGCGAGGACCAGTCGTCGGGCACGATCGAGCACCGCGTGTTCGTCATCGACAACCGCGACAAGCGCGACATCGTGGCGCAGCTCGCGGGCCGCGAGGGCAAGACCCTCGTGTTCTCGCGCACGCGCGCGTTCGCCGAGGACCTCACCGACCACCTCGCCGATGCGGGCATCCTCGCGGTGGCCCTGCACGGCGACCTGAACCAGTCGCGCCGCACGCGCAACCTGCAGCAGCTCACGAGCGGCCGTGTCGACGTGCTCGTCGCGACGGACGTCGCGGCCCGAGGCATCCACGTCGACGACATCGACCTGGTGATCCAGGCCGACGCGCCCGACGAGTACAAGACGTACCTGCACCGTTCGGGCCGCACCGGCCGCGCGGGTCGCACGGGCCGCGTCGTGACGCTCATCCCGCGCAACCGCCAGCGTCGCATGAGCGAGCTCCTCGGCCGCGCCGAGATCGAGGTCGACTTCGAGGACGTCCGCCTCGGCGACGGGCTCCTCGCCGACCTCGGTCCGGTCGAGGTCGCGTCCGAGCAGGCGCCGACGGATGTCGCAATGCGCGAGTCCGACGGCGAGCTCGTCGCGTAGCACGCCGCTCCGCGGCATCCGCCCGCCCCCACGCACGAAGGGTCCCGACCTCCCGGTCGGGACCCTTCGTCGTCTCGCACCCGCGGGACCAAGGGCGCAACCCTGCGCAGGCGCGGGTCGTACGATCCTCGCGACGCGACGACGCGACCATCCGGGCCGGCGTGGCGCTGACGGAGGGGACGACGCATGAGCAGTGTGCAGCCGCCGACCGGGGGACGACCGGGCGACGAGGGGATGACCGGCGGAGAGCCCGCCTCCGCGGGCGGAGCGGCAGGCGTGAGCGACACCGCGCCGCCGACGTCGGGCGCACCGGACGACGCTGGGGCCGACGCACCCCGGTCCGAGCCCGTGAGCCGGGGATGGCTCATCGGGTTCGGCATCGCGATCGTCGTGCTCTCGTTCGTCGCCGCGTTCCTCGGAGGCTGGCTCGCGCGCTCGGGGTCGACGGAGGCTGTCGCGACTCCGGCGCCCGTGGAGACGGCCGAGTCCGTGGATTACGAGGAGGCCCTCGAGGAGATCCTCCCCGCCGGCTCCGCCGTCAGGGCGGGGACCGGCGTGCCGGAATCGGGCAAGGGCTACGAGGGCGACGTCTACATCGACATCTCCACAGCCGACGTCTACCTGTTCCAGGACGACTGGGTGCTCGTGGGCAACATCCGCGAGAACGCGGCGGCGAACCTCACCGGTGCGACGGGAGCGCAGGGCGAGCAGGGCGCCCAGGGCGAGCAGGGTGAGCAGGGTGAGCAGGGTGAGCAGGGTGAGCAGGGCGAGCAGGGCGAGGCCGGTGCGCCCGGCACGCAGGTCACGCTCGGCGTCGGCGCGCCGGCGGTCGACAAATGCACGACCGAGGGCGACGTCTACATCGACACCGAGACCGTCGAGTTCTACGAGTGCACCGGCGACCAGTGGGTGCTGTTCGGACCGACCGCCGAGACGGTTCCGCCCGAGCCGGAGCCCCCGGCATCTGAGGTCCCGCAGCCGACGGTGGACACCGAGGGCTGAGGGTCTCGGGACACGGGTCGGCGCGCTCGACTGGCGGACGCGCCATCCGTTCGGCATACTTACTGACTGAACGGTCGGTTTTGAAATCGGCTTGAGCGGATGCCGCGACCCGCCGATGAGCCGGCGGTCGAGGTTCCAGACGACGTAGTCAGGAGAGACCCATGGCCGAGGCCTACCTCGTCGGCGGAGTGCGGACCCCCGTGGGGCGCTACGGCGGCGCGCTCGCGAGCGTGCGGCCCGACGACCTCGCGAGCCTCGTCGTGGGCGAGGTGATCCGGCGCGCGGGTGTCGACGAGGAGGCGATCGAAGCCGGCGCGATCGACGAGGTGATCCTCGGTGCCGCGAACCAGGCCGGCGAGGACAACCGCAACGTGGCCCGCATGTCGGTGCTGCTGGCCGGGCTGCCCGATTCCGTCCCCGGCATCACGGTGAACCGGCTGTGCGCGTCGGGCATGTCCGCGATCATCATGGCCGCGCAGGCGATCCGCGCGGGCGACGCCGACCTGATCATCGCGGGCGGCGTCGAGTCGATGACCCGTGCGCCGTGGGTGCAGGCCAAGCCCGAGAAGCCCTGGGCGAAGCCCGGCGACACGTACGACACGTCGATCGGATGGCGCTTCCCGAACCCCGAGCTGCTGGCACGTGAGAAGGCGACGTTCTCGATGCCCGAGACCGCCGAGGAGGTCGCACGGATCGACGGCATCACGCGCGAGGACGCCGACGCGTTCGCCCTGCGCAGCCAGCAGCGCGCGGTGGCCGCGATCGACGCGGGCCGGTTCGAGGCCGAGATCGTGGGCGTGCCGACCGCGAAGGGCGAGGTGCTCGTCGACGAGGGGCCGCGCCGCGACACGTCGCTCGAGGTGCTCGCGGGGCTCCGCCCGGTGGTACGCGGCGGCTCGGTCGTGACGGCCGGCAACTCGAGCTCGCTCAACGATGGCGCGAGCGCGATCATCGTCGCGAGCGCGTCGGCGGTCGAGCGGTACGGACTCACGCCGCGCGCGCGGGTCGTCGTCGGCGCATCGGCCGGGCTCGCGCCCGAGATCATGGGCCTCGGGCCGGTGCCCGCGACCGAGAAGGCGCTCGAACGCTCCGGCATCTCGCTCGCCGACCTCGGCTCCATCGAGCTCAATGAGGCGTTCGCGACCCAGTCGCTCGCGAGCATGCGCCGGCTCGACCTCGACGCCGAGCTCGTCAACGCCGACGGGGGCGCGATCGCCCTGGGCCATCCGCTCGGCTCGTCGGGCACCCGACTCGTGGTCACTCTGCTCGGCCGCATGCAGCGCGAAGGCTCGCGCTACGGGCTCGCGACCATGTGCGTCGGCGTGGGCCAGGGCACCGCGTTGATCGTCGAGGGGGTGTCGTGAGCGCATCCGCGGATCGAGGAGCGCGGAGCGCGTCTCGAGATCTCGACGGCACGGGTCTCGAGACGTCGC
>DASTQT010000193.1:0-2687 GCA_035761605.1 Agromyces sp.
GGCAACGCGCGCAGCATCGCCGACTACCTCGGGCTCACCCCGGACGACCGCGCCGCGACGACGCTGCCGCTGCACTACTGCTACGGGCTCTCGGTCGTGAACAGCCACCTCGTCGCGGGCGGCAGCCTGCTGCTCACCGACCGCTCGGTGGTCGAGCCCGCGTTCTGGAGCGAGTTCGACGACGCCGGCGCGACGTCGTTCGCGGGCGTGCCGTACACGTACGAGCTGCTCGAGTCGACCGACTTCGCGCGGCGGCCGCTGCCGACGCTGCGCTACGTGACCCAGGCGGGCGGGCGGCTCGCGCCCGAGCGGGTGCGCGCGCTCGCCGCGCTCGGCCGGGAGCGCGACTTCGACGTGTTCGTGATGTACGGCCAGACCGAGGCGACCGCGCGCATGGCGTACCTGCCGCCGTCGCTCGCCGAGTCCGCGGCCGGCGCGATCGGCGTGCCGATCCCAGGCGGCTCGTTCCGCATCGACACGGCGGTGGGCGACGGTGCGCCCGGCGAGGGCGAGCTCGTCTACTCCGGTCCGAACGTCATGATGGGCTACGCCGAGGCGCCCGAGGACCTGTCGCGCGGACCCGAGCTCGACGAGCTCCGCACGGGCGACCTCGCGCGGCAGCGCGACGACGGCCTCTACGAGATCACCGGGCGCCTCAGCCGGTTCGTGAAGGGCTTCGGCCTGCGGCTCGACCTCGATCGCATCGAACGGCTGCTCGCCGACGACGGCATCGAGGCGCGCACCGTCGGCGTCGAGGAGCGACTCGCGGTGTTCGTGCGGCACGACCGGGTCGCGGCCGCCGCGCGCGATTCCGTGCAGCGGCACACCGGGTTGCCGCCGCATGCGTTCGACGTGCACGCGCTCGCCGAGTTCCCGCGCACCGCGAACGGCAAGCCCGATCACGCGGCGCTGCGCGCGCACGCATCGCTGCTGGCGGCGACGGCGACGGATGGCGCAGCGCCGGCGTCTGCGCGCGCTGCGAGCTCCGCGTCGGACCTCCGCGACCTCTACGCCGAATTGCTCGGCCGCCCCGACGCGACGGAGGACGACAGCTTCACGAGCCTCGACGGCGACTCGCTCAACTACGTCGAGCTCTCGCTCCGGCTCGAGGAGCGGATCGGCGCGCTGCCCGCGGACTGGCCGAGCCGCAGCATCCGCGACCTCGCCGACCCGAGTGGGTCGAGAAGGCCCGTCAGGGCCGTCTCGAGACCCGAATCGCCGGTCTCGAGACGGCCTGACGGCCTCCTCGACCCGCAGACGCCCGTCAGCCCCCCGCGCCGCATCGCCCGCCTCGAGACCTCCGTCGTCCTGCGCGCGGTGGCGATCCTGCTGATCGTCGCAACCCACGCCGACGTCATCCAGCTCAAGGGCGGCGCGCACCTGCTGCTCGCGGTCGCGGGCTTCAACCTCGCGCGCTTCCGCCTCACCGGTCGCGCCGCGCCATCCGCCGACGCGCGAACCGCGCGCTCGCACCGCGTCCGCGGCCTGCTTCGCAGCGCGACGGCCCTCATCGTCCCCGCCGTGCTCTGGATCGGGGGCGTCGCACTCGTCGCGCGCACCTACGATCCGGCGACCGTGTTCCTGTCGAACTGGCTGATCCCCGGCGCCGAGGCATGGAGCGAGCAGTGGCAGTTCTGGTTCCTCGAGGCGCTGGTCTGGTCGATCCTGGGCCTGGCCGCGCTGTTCGCCGTGCCCCGGATCGACGCGCTCGAGCGGCGGTACCCGTTCGCCTTCGCGATCGCCGTGCTCGGCGCCGCGCTGGCGTGGCGGTACGCGGTCTCGGGCGGCGTCGCGCCGTCGTCGCCGCTGCGCTACTCGCTGCCCGCGATCGCGTGGCTCATCGCGCTCGGCTGGCTCGTCGCCCGGTCGACCACGCTCACGCGCCGGGTCGCCGCGACCGCGATCGTGCTGGCGACCGTGCCCGGATTCTTCGGCGACCCGGTCCGCGAGTCGATCGTGATCGTCGGGCTGGCGCTGCTGATCTGGGTCGCGAGCCTGCCGGTGCCGGCGTTCCTGGCCGGAGCGGTCGGCACCGTGGCATCCGCGTCGCTGTTCGTGTACCTGACGCACTGGCAGGTGTACCCGCCGATCGAGGAGGTGTCGCCGCCGCTCGCGATCGTCGCGTCGTTCGCCGTGGGCCTCGCCGCGTGGTGGGCGTGGGGCCGGGCGACCGGATGGCTCAGCGCCAGGCGACGGCGAGGATCACGTTCAGCAGCGTGAGCCCGCCGATGCTCCAGAGCGCCCACGACGGCGCCGGGTCCTTCTTGCGGAACACGAACACGAGCACCGTGATCACGATCAGGACCGCGAGCTTCACCGCGATCTTGACGTTGTTGACGTCGTAGATATCGCCCATCTGGATGGTGCCGACGAGCAGCAGGCCGGTCACGAGCATCGTGAGCGAGCCGTGCACCATCGCGGTCACGACCTTGCCCTGACCCGCCGCGATCGCCTTGGTCTGCACGATGAACCCGCCGAGCAGCGAGGCGAGCCCCACGAAGTGCAGGATGACGAGGATGGTCCGGAGGACGTCGAAGGCGGTCATGCCCCGAGCCTACGAGTCGCGCGCCATCCGCCGCCAACCACGAGCCCCTTCGCGCCCCGAAACCCATCGAAAGTCGGATGCCCACGGTGCTCGTGCGGGCCGGGCCGGGCTGAGCGATACTCTCGCCTGAGCCGCCACGCCC
>DASTQT010000194.1:0-8045 GCA_035761605.1 Agromyces sp.
TCCAGGAACTCCTCGACCTCGGTCGTCTTGTAGCCCAGCTGGTTCCTTCGGGCGCGGGGGAACGTGGCATCCACCGCACCAGTATCGCGCACGTTCACCCGAACAGCCGGAAGGCTGCGTACGCCACGGCGGCGGACGGGAGGATCGAGTCGAGCCGGTCGAGGAACCCGCCGTGGCCGGGCAGCCACGAGCTCATGTCCTTGATGCCGAGGTCGCGTTTGATGAGCGACTCGGCGAGGTCGCCGAGCGTCGCCGTGAGCAGGATCGCCGCGCCGAAGACGAGGCCGAACCACCACGGCTGGCCGAGCATGAACAGGGCGAGGATGACGCCGGCCACGAGACTCATCAGCGCCGCGCCCGCGAAGCCCTCCCACGTCTTCTTGGGGCTGATGACGGGCGCCATCGGGTGCTTGCCGAACGCCAGGCCGAACGCGTACGCGCCGGTGTCGGTGGCCACCGCCGCGATGATGAAGGCGAGCGTCCACCACTGGCCGCCATCGGCCGCGGTGAGGACCACGGTGAAGGTCGCGAGGAACGTGACGTATCCCTGCACGAAGACGCTCGCGCCGAGGTCGCGGGCGAGCCCCGTCGAGCCCGCGCGGACGGTCGACGACGCCTGCTCGGCGAGCCGCCACACCACGACCAGCACCATGCCGCCGAGCACCGCGACGAGCTGCCCCGCAGCACCGCCGTAGTAGGAGATGGGGACCGCGACGACCGCGGAGAGCACGGTCGGGATGCGCGGGACCAGGTAGCCGCCGTGGCGGAGCGCTGCCGCGAGCTCGGAGCTGGCGAACCCGGCGACGACCACCGCGAACACCATGAAGAGCTCTTTGACGACCAGGAGGCTGAGCAGCAGCGAACCGCCGAACACGACGCCGATGACGATCGCGACCAGCAGGTTGCGACCCGTGCGCGCGTTGATCCGCTCCTGCGCCTGGTCGAACTGCGCTCGCGACGACTCGAGCTGCCGCTCGAGGTCGACGCGCGCCTGGTGCATCTGCGCGCGGAACTCCCCTCGCCCCGGATGCCGTTCGTCGCCGGTGTCCGGACCCTCCCCCTCAGGGCCGCCTGTCATGATCGGCCCTAGACCTCGAGGAGTTCGGCTTCCTTGCGCTTGAGCGCATCGTCGATCTGGTCGACATGCGACTTCGTGATGTGCTCGAGCTCCTTCTCCCCGCGCGACACCTCGTCATCGCTGACCTCGCCCTTCAGGGCCTCGAGGTCGTCCTTCGTCTTGCGCCGGATGTTGCGCACCGACACTCGCGCCTCCTCGGCCTTCGAGCGGACGATCTTGACGTATTCCTTGCGGCGCTCCTCGGTGAGCTCGGGGAGCGTCACCCGGACGATGTTGCCGTCGTTGGTCGGGTTCGCGCCGAGATTCGGGGTGTCGCGGATGGCCTGCTCGATGTCCTTCAGCGCGCTCTTGTCGTACGGGGTGACGACGAGGGTGCGAGCCTCGGGGTTGTTGAGCGAGGCGAGCTGCGACAGCGGCGTCGGCGTGCCGTAGTAGCTCACCATGATCTTCTGGAAGAGCTGCGGATTCGCGCGCCCGGTCCGCACCGTTGCGAAGTCGTCCTTCGCGACCTCGACGGCCTTCTGCATGCGCGCACTTGCTTCGGACAGTACATCCGCGATCACGGGAACTCCTTCTCTCGGGCTCGGGCCAGTCTATCGAGCGACGGCCGGCTCGCCGTTGCTCACCACGGTGCCGAGCTCTTCGCCGAGGATCGCCTTGGTGACGTTGCCGGCGGGCTCCATGCCGAACACGACCATCGGCATGCCGTTGTCCATGCAGAGGCTGAACGCGGTCGAGTCGACGACCTTCAGCCCGCGCTGCAGCGCCTCCTGGTAGCTGATGCGGTCGATCTTGCGCGCGTCGGGGTTCGTGCGCGGGTCGTCGGTGTACACGCCGTCGACGCCGTTCTTGGCGACGAGCACCACGTCGGCGTCGATCTCGAGGGCGCGCTGCGCCGCGACCGTGTCGGTCGAGAAGTACGGCAGGCCGGCGCCCGCGCCGAAGATCACGACGCGGCCCTTCTCGAGGTGACGCTCCGCCCGCCGCGGGATGTAGGGCTCGGCGACCTGGGTCATCGAGATCGCGGACTGGACGCGCGTCTCGGCGCCCGCCTGCTCGAGGAAGTCCTGCAGGGCGAGCGAGTTCATCACCGTGCCGAGCATGCCCATGTAGTCCGCGCGGCCGCGGTCCATGCCGCGTTGGCTCAGCTCGGCGCCGCGGAAGAAGTTGCCGCCGCCGACGACGATCGCGACCTCGACGGTGCGCGCGGCATCGGCGATCTCACGTGCCAGCGAGCTCACGACGTCGGGGTTCACCCCGAGCGCGCCGCCGCCGAACGCCTCGCCCGACAGCTTCAGCATGACCCTGCGCTTGTGTTCCGTCATCCGCGACCGATCCTTCCCCTCTGGGAGTCAAAACTAGTGGTTCGCCGGGCGGCACCCCAGTGCCTCGTCCGGCCGGGCCGTGTCCGGCCCGTCGTTCCGGCTGTCGCCTCGCGTCGAGGACCTCCGGACACAGCAAAGGAGTCCGGATCGCCGAGGCGATCCGGACTCCCCTGTCGCAACTTACGCGCCGACCTTGAAGCGGGCGAAGTCGGTGACGGTCAGGCCCGCGTCCGACACGACCTTGCCGACGGACAGCTTGTTGTCCTTGGCGTAGTCCTGCTCGAGCAGCGCGACCTGCTTGAAGAACGCGCCGAGGCGACCCTCGACGATCTTCGGCAGGGCGGCCTCGGGCTTGCCCTCCTCACGCGTGATCTGCTCGACGATCGTGCGCTCCTTTTCGACGGCCTCGGCCGGGACGTCCTCACGGGTGAGGTACTCCGGCGCGGCGAAGGAGATGTGCTGCGCGATCGACCGGGCGGTCTCGGCGTCGGCGCCGGCGTAGCCGAGCACCACGCCGACCTGCGGGGGCAGGTCCTTCGACGTCTTGTGCAGGTAGATCGAGAAGTTCTCGCCCTTCACGAGGCGCACGCGGCGGAGCTCGACCTTCTCGCCGAGGATGGCGGCATCCTCGTCGATGACGGCGGCGACGGTCTTGCCCTCGGCCGGCGCGGCCAGCGCGGCCTCGACGGTCTCGGCGCGAGCCGCGGCGACGGCGGCGAGCACGCGGTCGGCGAGGCCGACGAACTTGTCGCCCTTGGCGACGAAGTCGGTCTCGCAGGCCAGCTCGATGAGGGTCGCGGTGCCGTCGCCGTTGTCGACGGCGGCGACGAGGCCCTCGGCGGTCGAGCGGTCGGCACGCTTCGCGTTGCCCTTCGCGCCCTTCAGGCGGAGGATCTCGACGGCCTTCTCGAGGTCGCCGTCGGCCTCGACGAGCGCGTTCTTGGTGTCGACCATGCCGGTGCCGAGGCGCTCGCGCAGGGTCTTGACGTCTTCGAGGGTGAAGTTGGCCATGTTGTGGCAGTCTCCTGGACTCGTGGTCTGGGTGGTGAAGTGGTGGGCTTACTCGGCCTTGGCGGCCTCAGCGGTGTCGGCCTCGGGCTCGGTCGCGGCGGGCTCGGCGTCGGCCTCGGTCGCAGCGACCTCGGCGGCCGTCTCCTCGACGACCTCCGCAGCCTCGGCCTTGGCCTCGGCCTCGGTGCCGGCGACCTGCTCGGTCTCGGCCGACGACTGCTCGGGGGTCTCGGCGGCGCCGGCCTGCAGGAGCTCCTGCTCCCACTCGGCGAGCGGCTCGGCCTCCTCGCCCTCCTCGGGCTTCTGGTGGCGCTGGATGAGGCCCTCGGCGGCGGCGTCGGCGATGATGCGCGTGAGCAGGCTCACCGAGCGGATCGCGTCGTCGTTGCCCGGGATCGGGTACTGGACCTCGTCGGGGTCGCAGTTGGTGTCGAGGATGCCGATGACGGGGATGCCGAGCTTCTTGGCCTCGTCGATCGCGAGGTGCTCCTTCTTGGTGTCCACGACCCACAGCGCCGACGGCGTCTTCGCGAGGTTGCGGATGCCGCCGAGCGACTTGTGGAGCTTGTCGAGCTCGCGCTTCTTGAGCAGGAGCTCCTTCTTGGTGAAGCCCGAGGTGGTGCCCTCGAAGTCGAGCTCCTCGAGCTCCTTCATGCGCGCGAGGCGCTTGGAGACCGTGGTGAAGTTGGTGAGGAGTCCGCCGAGCCAACGCTGGTTCACGTAGGGCTGGCCGACGCGGGTCGCCTGCTCGGCGATCGACTCCTGCGCCTGCTTCTTGGTGCCGACGAAGAGGATGGTGCCGCCGTGCGCGACCGTCTCCTTGACGAAGTCGTAGGCCTTGTCGATGTAGGCGAGCGACTGCTGGAGGTCGATGATGTAGATGCCGGAACGCTCGGTGAAGATGAACCGCTTCATCTTCGGGTTCCAACGGCGGGTCTGGTGCCCGAAGTGCACGCCGCTGTCGAGCAGCTGGCGGATGGTGACGACGGCCATGGCCGTACTCCTTTGTTCTCAGTTCTTCGCTCCGGCCGGCGGCCGGAAACCCTGGTGCCCGGCACGGCTCCGCCGGCTCTCGCGAGCGGGACTGAATGGAGTCGGTGGCCGAATGGGCACGCGTAGTCGCCCCGACACGCGGGACGCTCCGGACATGCTATCACGGCGCACTCGGCCGGGCCGGTCCTCCACAGCCCCGCGCGAGCGCCGATTCCGCCCGGCTTCGCACTCGACCACCGGCGACGGATGCCGCGTCGGGCACGCTCGACGCATGGCCCTCCCCGTCCGCCGCCGTGTGGCCCGAACGGCGCTCACCGTCGGCGTCGCGCTCGCGATGCTCCCGGTGCCCGCGCCGGCGCCGGCCGACGCCGGCGCGATGTGGACGTGGCCCATCGATCCCCCGGTGCGGCTCGTCGAGCCGTTCCGGGCGCCGCCGACGCCGTACGCGGCCGGGCACCGCGGCATCGACCTCGCCGCGGCGCCCGGGGCCGAGGTGCGGGCGCCGTCCGACGGCGTCGTCTCGTTCGCCGGGCCCGTCGCAGGGCGCCCGGTGCTCTCGATCGCACACGGCGATGGCATCGTGAGCTCGATCGAGCCGGTTGCGGCGTCAGTGGCGGCGGGCCAGGTCGTCGCCGAGGGCGTGACGATCGGCGTCGTCGCCGGGGGCGGTCACTGCGACCGCGTGTGCGTGCACTTCGGCGTGCGCGTGCACGGCGAGTACGTCTCACCCCTGCTGTTCCTCGGCGGCGTACCGCGCGCGGTGCTCCTGCCGCTCGGGCGCTGAACGGCGGCGATTCAGGCTCGGGGGTGCGCGGTGCGGTAGCTCTGCTTGAGCCGCTCCGCCGAGACGTGCGTGTAGATCTGCGTGGTGCCGAGGCTCGCGTGGCCGAGGAACTCCTGCACCGCCCTGAGGTCGGCGCCGCCGTCGAGCAGGTGCGTCGCGGCGCTGTGCCGGAACGCGTGCGGCCCCGCGGGCCCCGATCCGGGCAGTTCCCGGAGCAGGCCGGCGACGAGGCGGTGCACGCTGCGCACTCCCAGTCGCCCGCCGCGCACGCCGAGGAACGCCGCATGGTTCGCCCTCCGCAGGCTCGCCCCGTCCTGGCCGTCGGGGTCCGTGCCCGCGAGGATCGCCGCCCGCGCGTCGTCGAGGTACCGGTCGAGCGCCGCGGCGGCCGGGGCGCCGTAGGGAACGACGCGTTCCTTCGATCCCTTGCCCGTGACGCGTACGGTGCGGTTGCCGCGGTCGATCTCGTCCACGTCGAGTCCGACGAGCTCCGACACCCGCAGGCCGCACGCGTACAGCAGCTCGATGATCGCGAGATCGCGGACCGCGACCGGGTCGCCGTCGGCCGCGTTCGCCTGCAGCCCGTCGAGCAGCGCGCTCATTGCGGGCGCAGCGACCACCCTCGGCAGCGTCCGCGCGGCGCGCGGCGCGCGCAGCCGGATCGCGGGGTCGGCGGGGACGACGCCCGTGCGCTCGAGCCAGGCGCCGAAGCCTCGCGCGGACGCCGCCCGCCGGGCGATGGTCGCGCGGGCGAGGCCCCGTTCGGTCGCGACCCACAGCCAGTCGCGCAGCAGGTCGAGCCCGAGTCCTGCCGCGTCGTGGACCCCACGGGACTCGGCGAACCGGGTGAGGTCGGCGAGGTCGGACGCGTACGCCGCGACGGTGTGGCCGGAGTAGCCGCGTTCGACGGCGACGTGCTCGACGTACCGATCGATCAGCGTGTCGAGCGGGGTGGACGCGAGGGCGTCAGCCATCCGCCGGGACCTGGCGCTTGCGGGAGAACCGCTCGAGCCTGCCGGCTTCGTCGAGGTCCTCGATCTCGCGGAGGAACTGCTCGCCGAAGCTGGTGATCTCGGGGAACTCGCCGACCGGGACGACGGAGGTCACGACATCCTCGTCGAAGAGGTGGACGAGCGAGACGGAGTGCCCGCCGTCGATTCCGACGAGTTCTCGCGGCGGCGCGGAGAGGTCCATCGTGTAGGCGAGCGCCCCGGCGACGAAGACGGGGATGCCGGCGAAGCTGCCCTGCGTCGGGTAGTGCAGGTGGCCGCCGAGGATGGCGCGGACGTCGCGTCCGCGGACGATGTCGGCGAGCTCGTCCTGTCCCCTGAGCTCGAGGATGTCCATGAGCGCCAGCGGCGTGGCGATGGGCGCGTGGTGCATGGCGAGCACGGTGCCGCACGGCGCGGGCTCGGCGAGCACCTCGTCGAGCCACGCGAGCGTCGCGGGTTCGAGGATGCCGTGGTGGTAGCCGGGAACACTGGTGTCGAGCGTGACGAGCCGCAGCCCCTCGAGGTCGATCGCACGGTTGACCGGCGCAGTTCCGCCGCGCTCGCCGAGCAGGATCTCGGTGAACGGCACGCGTTCGTCGTGGTTGCCCATGACCCAGACGAGCCGCGCGCCGGTCTCATCGGCGAGCGGCTCGAGGATGCCGCGGATGCGGCGGTACGCGTCGGGTTCGCCGAGGTCTGCGACGTCGCCGGTGACGACGATCGCGGTGAGCGAGCCGGCGAGCCGGCGGAGCTGCGTCACCGCGCGTTCGAGGTGGGCGACGGTGTCCGCGAGTCCGCCGAGCGGCGCGCCCCCCGCGAGGAAGTGCGTGTCGCTGAGGTGGGCGATCACGTGCCGTGCCGCCGGGTACCGTCCGAGCCGAGGGTGGTCCATGTCTGCCTCCGCGGCCAGCCTAGGACCACCCCCGGCCCGCGCGCCGGTGTCACGCCGATCGATGGCGAACCCATCCGTCGCGCTCCGCACGCGCCAGCCCGGTCGCCTCGAGGGCGCCGACCGCACCCATGACCGCGCCGACGCCGAGCTTCGCCCGTTCAGCCAGCTCGCCGATCGTCCGCGCGCGGCGGACGCCGAGCGCGTCGAGGACGCGTTGCTCGTCGTCGGTGAGCTCGTCCGTCGCGCGCGACGCGACGCGGCTGTGCGCCTCGCCCGCGGGCGCGTCGGCGGTGGCCGTACCGGACGAGGGCACGAGCTCGGCCATCTGCGCGGCATCCGTGACGCACACCGCGTCGAACTCCCGCAGGAGGCGGTGGCAGCCTGCCGATGCCGGACTCGTGACGGGTCCGGGCAGGGCGCCGAGCGGCCGCCCGAGGGCGGCCGCGTGTCCGGCCGTGTTGAGCGAGCCCGACCGCATGCCCGCCTCGAGCACGACCGTGGCATCGGCCGACGCGGCGATGAGCCGGTTGCGCTGGAGGAACCTCCATCGAGTGGGTGCCGCGCCGCACGCCAGCTCGGACACGACCGCGCCGGTCTCGGCGATGCGGCCGAGGAGCGCCTCGTGTCCCACCGGGTAGAACCGGTCGACGCCGCCCGCGAGGAACGCGACCGTCGTGCCGCGGTTCGCGAGCGCCGAGCGGTGCGCGGTGCCGTCGATGCCGTAGGCGCCGCCGGAGACGATCGCGAATCCGCGGTCGACCAGCCCGGCCGCCGCTTCGATCGCGACGTGCTCGCCGTAGTGCGTGGCCGCGCGGGCGCCGACGAGCGCGATCGACGGCGATACGGCGAGCGCGTCGAGGCGACCGCGCACCCATAGGGTGATCGGCGCGTGCGCGTCGAGCCCGCGCATGCCCTCGGGCCACCCGCGATCGGAGGGAAGGAGGAGCCGGGCACCGACGCGGGCGGCCTG
>DASTQT010000195.1:0-10624 GCA_035761605.1 Agromyces sp.
ACGTCGTCGGACGAGCTGAAGTCGAGCCCGCTGAGGTTGGCGTCCTCGTCGGGTTCGTCGCCGTCCTGCGTGAAGTACTTGTAGAGGTCGCCCGACGCGATCGCGCTGAGCTTCGATTCGAGCTGGCTCTCGACGTAGCTGCGGAGCATGGCGGCCGTGCCGATGCCGGACACGAGCAGTCCGAGCGTCAGCATGAGTACGGTGACGCCCGTGATCTTCGTGCGGAGCGAGATCCGGCTCCAACGGTCGGCGACGGTCTGGTGCATGGCGGGCCGAGTCTACGCAGGCACCCTGTACCGGCCCTGAACTACGACTTCGACGACTTGAGCATGTAGCCGAAGCCGCGCTTGGTCTGGATGAGCGGCTCGGCGGAGTGCTGGTCGAGCTTGCGGCGCAGGTACGAGATGTAGCTCTCGACGATGCCGGCGTCGCCGTTGAAGTCGTACTCCCACACGTGGTCGAGGATCTGCGCCTTCGACAGCACCCGGTTCGGGTTCAGCATGAGGTAGCGCAGCAGCTTGAACTCGGTGGGGGAGAGCTCGACCGGCACGTCGCCGACGAGCACCTCGTGCGTGTCCTGGTCCATCGTGAGCTCGCCGGTGCGGATGACCGCATCCTCCTCGGCGTGCATGGTGCGGCGCAGGATGGCACGGATGCGCGCGACGATCTCGTCGAGGCTGAACGGCTTGGTCACGTAGTCGTCGCCGCCGACCGTGAGGCCGGTGATCTTGTCCTCGGTGTCGTCCTTCGCGGTGAGGAAGAGGATCGGCGCGGTGTAGCCGGCCGATCGGAGCCGCTTGGTGACGCCGAAGCCGTTCATGTCGGGCAGCATCACGTCGAGGATGATGAGATCGGGCTCCTCCTCGAGCACCGCGGAGATGGTCTGCGCGCCGTTGGCGACCGCGCGCACCGCGAAGCCCGCGAACCGGAGGCTCGTGGTCAGCAGGTCGCGGATGTTCGGCTCGTCGTCGACGATCAGGATGCGGGGTCCGTCGCTCATACCCCCGATTCTCCTGCGCGTGGGCTGGAACCTAGCTGGGAATCTGTTGGGCCGGCGATGCGCTCCCGCTGATGCGGATGCAGCAGTGCCCGGCGCCCGGGTCGAGGAGGACGCGCTCGGGGTCGTCGCCGACCGCTGCGGCCATGCCGCAGACGAGGGAGTGGTTGAGCGCGCACACGACCTCCGGCGTCTGCTGCGCGAGGGCGTGGAAGGGGCAGACGCCGAGCACCACGTCGTCGCCGTCGGAAAGGGGCTCCATGCCGGCGCGCTCGAGGGCGTCGCCGAGGTCGGCGGATGCCTCGGCGAGCCGGGCGCCCTCGCTCGCCGCGGCGGAGCGCAGTGCACCGACCACGAGTGCGCGCTCGGCGTCGGCGCCGGAGATCGCCTCGGCCATGATGCGCCCGGCGAGTTCGTACCGCCGGCGGGGCAGTTCGACCGCGAGGTCGCGCTCGGCACGCCGGTACACCTTGGCGGGCCGCCCCTGCCCCGGGCCGGTGCGTTCGCCGAGCCGGCGGGACTCGACGTCGAGCAGGCCCTCGGCGGCGAGACGGGTGAGATGGAACGCGGCGGTGCTGCGGGGCAGGCCGAGCCGTGCCGCCACGGCGTCATGCCCGAGGGGTTCGGGACTGCCCGTCACCAGCTCGTAGACCCGCCGGCGGAGCGGGTCGGCGAGGGCCGACACGGCGCTCACGCGCCGCTCGAAGTCCGCCGCCCCATCGGATGCCACGTGCCGTCCGTTTCTAAAATCAATGACCCTTGACAAAAGAATGCCACGCGCCTACCGTCGGGCACAAGGGAGGCGCGGACATGACTTCGATCGAATTCGTCGGATCCGGCATCGAGCGGCCCCGCCTGCACGCCGTGGCCGCCGACGATCCGGCCCGGCCCATCGACCGGCGCCGTGCCGCCGCGGCCGTCGCCGAGCTGCTCGACGCGCTCGGGCGCGACATCCGCTCGCCTCACCTCGCCGACACGCCGCGCCGTGTCGCGGACGCGTTCGCCGAGCTGCTCACCCCGCGGCCCTTCGACGCCACGACGTTCCCGAACGACGACGGGTACGACGAGCTCGTCGTCGTCGCCGGGATCCCGTTCGACTCGCTGTGCGAGCACCACCTGCTGCCGTTCAGCGGCACGGCGCACGTCGGGTACGTGCCCGGCGACCGGCTGCTCGGGCTGTCGAAGTTCGCGCGCGCTGTCGAGCGGTTCTCACGCGACCTGCAGGTGCAGGAACGTCTCACGCGGCAGGTCGCGGGCTGGATCGACGAGCAGCTGCGGCCGCTCGGCGTGGGCGTCGTGCTCGAGGCCGAGCACCTGTGCCTGTCGCTGCGGGGCGCGCAGGCCCGTGGCACGCGCACGGTGACCAGCGCGTTCACCGGGGTCGTCCGCGACGACGCGCGGACGCGACGCGAGTTCCTCGCGCGGTGCGGGCTGCGCGATCCGCTCTGAGACGGGATGAGGTGGATGCGATGCCGGGCACGGATGGCGCGATCGTCATCGTCGGCGGCGGGCTCGCGGGCGCGCGGGCGGCCGAGGGTGCGCGCACGGCCGGGTACGACGGCCCGCTCGTGATCGTCGGCGCCGAGTCGGTGCCGCCGTACATCAGGCCGCCGCTGTCGAAGGAGTTCCTGGCCGGCACGGGCGAGCGCGACGCGATCGACGTGCACCCGCGCGCCTGGTACGACGAGCACCGCGTCGAGCTGCGGCTCGGCCGCCGTGCCGAACGGCTCGACCCGGGCGCGCACGAGATCGCGCTCGACGACGGGTCGGTGCTGCGCTACGACCGCGCGTTGCTCGCCACCGGCGCCGCGCCGCGACGCTTCGGCGGCCCGGGTGGCGACCTCGACGGCGTGCACCTGCTGCGCACCGTCGACGACTCGGTCGCCCTCCGCACGGCGCTCGCGCCCGGCGGCCGGCGGGTCGTGATCATCGGAGCCGGATGGATCGGGCTCGAGGTCGCCGCGGCCGCGCGCGGCCACGGGAACGACGTCGTGGTGCTCGGCCTCGAGTCGGTGCCGCTCGAGACCGCGATCGGCGACGACGCCGGCGCGGTGTTCGCGGCCCTGCATCGCGAGCACGGCGTCGACCTGCGCATGTCGACGAGCGTCGCGCGGATCGTCGGCGACGACGGCAGGGCGTCGGGCGTCGAGCTCGAGGGCGGCGAGGTCGTGCCGGCCGACGTCGTGGTCGTCGGCATAGGCGCAGTCCCGCGGACCGCCCTCGCCGAGGCGGCCGGCCTCGAGGTCGACGGCGGCGTGGTGACGGATGCCGCGTTCCGCACGAGCGACGCCGACGTGCTCGCCGTGGGCGACGTCGCGAGCGTCTTCCTGCCGTTCCTGGGATCGCACCTGCGCACGGAGCACTGGGCGAACGCCGAGAACGCCGGCAAGGCGGCCGGACGCTCCCTCGCCGGTGAGCGCGTCGAGTACGACGAGATCCCGTACTTCTACACCGACCAGTACGATCTGGGCATGGAGTACTCCGGCTACGGACCGCTCGCCGCGGGCGTCGCGCCGCTGTTCCGGGGCGATCGCGAGGCGCGCGAGTTCGTCGCCTTCTGGCTGCGCGACGACCGGGTCGTCGCGGGCATGAACGTGAACGTGTGGGACGTCAACACGACGGTGCAGCGGCTGATCCGCTCGCGTGCCGTCGTCGATCGGGTGCGCCTCGCCGACCCCGCGGTGCCGCTCGAGGCGCTCGCCGGTCCCGCCGGATGAGCACCGAACCGTCCGTGATGCGCCGTCGGATCGGCCCGCGCGAGTTCGACTTCACCCGCCAGGTCGCCGTGATGGCGATCGTCAACCGCACGCCCGACTCGTTCTACGACCGAGGCACGACCTTCGCGCTCGACGCCGCGGTCGAGGCCGCCCACGCCGCGCTCGCGGCCGGCGCGGACTGGATCGACGTCGGCGGGGCGAAGTTCGCGCCCGGTCCGCCCATCCCCGTCGACGAGGAGGCCGAACGGGTGGTCCCCGTGGTCGCGGCGCTCGCCGGGACCGGCGCGGTGATCTCGGTCGACACCTTCCACCCCGAGGTCGCGCGCCGCGCGATCGAGGCCGGCGCGCACGTGATCAACGACACGACCGGCATCCACGATCCGGTCCTGGCCGAGGTCGTCGCCGCGAGCGACGCGACGCTCGTGGTCACGCACAGCCTCGCGGCCCCGCGCACGGCCTACCCCGGCCCCGAGTACGGCGACGTGGTCGCCGAGGTCGGCGCGTTCCTCCGCGAGCGGCTCGACGTGGCCCGAGCCCATGGCGTGCCCGACGAGCGCCTCGTGATCGACCCCGGCCACGACCTCAACAAGAACACGCTCCACTCGCTCGAGCTCACGCGCCGGCTCGACGAGATCGCGTCGATCGGCCTGCCGCTGCTCGTCGCGCTCTCGAACAAGGACTTCATCGGCGAGAGCCTCGGGCGCCGCGACCGACGCGACCGGCTGCCGGGCTCGCTCGCCGCGGCGGTGTACTGCATCGGCAAGGGCGCACGGATCGTGCGGGTGCACAACGTGCGCGAGACGGTCGACGCGGTGCGTATGGTCGAGGCGATCGAGGGATGGCGCGAGCCCGCCTTCCTCGAGCACAACATGCCGCCGGGGAGCGCGTCGTGATCGCGGCGTTCGACCCCGACCGGATGCACGCCGCCTACGCCGTCGGCGTGGTCGATGCCGGCGGTCGGGCGGATGCCGCGTTCTGCCGCGTCAACATGATCTCGAGCCTCGACGGCGCGGCGACCCTCCGCGGCCGCAGCGGCACGCTCGGCGACGACCAGGACCAGCGCCTGATGTCGGTGCTCCGCTCGCACGCCGACGTGGTGCTCGTCGGGTCGGGCACGGTCGCCGCCGAGGGGTACGGCGGTGCGGCCGTGGCCGACGCGGATGCCGCGTGGCGGACGGCGCGCGGACGCGACCCCCAGCCGCGGTTCGCCGTGGTGTCCTCGCGGCTGACGCTCGAGCCGCGGCATCCGTTCTTCGCCGAGGCCGTCGCGCGCCCGCTCGTGGTGACGAGCGCGTCGGCCCCGCGGTCGCGGCGCGAGGCCCTCGCAGAGGTCGCCGACGTCGTGATCGCCGGCGAGGCGCGCGTCGACCTGGCCGCCGCGCTCGCCGAGCTCGCGGCGCGCGGGTTGCGCTCGGTGCTCTCCGAGGGCGGGCCGGGACTCTTCGGCGCGCTCGCCGAGGCCGACCTCGTCGACGACGCGTGCGTGACGCTCAGCCCGCTGCTCGTGGCGGGCGACGCCTCGCGCATCGCGGCGTCAGCGCGCGAGGTGGCGCACCGGATGCGCCTCGTGCACGCGATCCCGGGTGATCGCATGCTGTTCCTGCGCTACGCGCGCGCCTGACCGCCCTGGCCCGCCTCGGCACGCACCGGCCGGTACGTGATGTGCGTGACGAGGGACGTGCCCCGCGACGCGACCTGCTCGAACGCCGCCGGCGGGACGCCGTCGAACAGCCGCTCGCCCGCGCCGAAGATCGTCGGCGTGATGTGAACGCGCAACTCGTCGATGAGCCCGGCGGCGAGGTACTGGTTGATCGTCGCGGCGCCGCCGGCGATCGCGACGTTGCGGTCGCCTGCCGCCTCCCGAGCCCGCGCGAGGGCCTCGTCGATCCCGCCGGTGACGAAGTGGAACGTGGTACCGCCGTCCATCGGGACGTCGTCGCGCTCGCGGTGCGCCAGCACGAAGACGGGCGCATGGTACGGCGGTTCGTCGCCCCACCAGCCCCGCCAGTCGAGGTCCCACCGGCCGCGGTCCGGGCCGAACATGTTGCGGCCCATGATGAACGCGCCGGCGTCGAGGATCGCGGCGACCTCCGCCTCGTTCTCGTCCCGACGCTCGAACATCCAGTCGTGCAGGCGGTCGTGGGCGATGGTCCCGAACGGCAGGTCGCGCGTCTGGCCGACGCCCGCGGAGAACCCGTCCATCGAGACGGAGATATCGGACGTGACGATGGACATGGGTTCGTCCTCCCGGCTAGGCGGCGGCGTCGAGCGTGTGCGCGTCGAGGATCGTGTACGAGTAGCCCTGCTCGGCGAGGAACCGCTGGCGGTTCTGCGCGAAGTCCTGGTCGACGGTGTCGCGCGCGACGAGCGTGTAGAAGTTCGCCGACAGGCCCGACTCCTTCGGCCGCAGCAGCCGGCCGAGGCGCTGAGCCTCCTCCTGCCGTGAGCCGAACGAGCCCGACACCTGGATCGCGACGGTCGCCTCGGGCAGGTCGACCGAGAAGTTCGCGACCTTCGACACCACCAGCACCGGTGTCCGGCCGTCGCGGAACTCCTGGAACAGCCGCTCGCGCTCGTCGACGGGCGTCGCACCGGTCAGCTGCGGCGCTCCGAGCGCGTCGGCGAGCTCGTCGATCTGGTCGAGGTACTGGCCGATCACGAGGATCCGCTCGCCCGCGTGCTTCAGGACGAGCTGCCTGACGACGTCGAGCTTCGCGGGCGCGGTGGCGGCGAGCCGGTAGCGCTCGTCGTCGGCGGATGCCGCGTACGCGAGCCGCTCGGACTGCGGCAGGTCGATGCGCACCTCGTAGCACGCCGCGGGGGAGATGAAGCCCTGCGCCTCGATCTCCTTCCACGGCGCGTCGAACCGCTTGGGGCCGATGAGGGAGAACACGTCGCCCTCGCGGCCGTCCTCGCGCACGAGCGTGGCGGTGAGCCCGAGGCGGCGACGCGCCTGCAGCTCCGCGGTCAGCTTGAACACGGGCGCGGGCAGCAGGTGCACCTCGTCGTAGACCACGAGGCCCCAGTCGAGCGCATCGAGGAGCGCGAGGTGGGCGTACTCGCCCTTCCGCTTCGCGGTGAGGATCTGGTAGGTCGCGATGGTGACCGGCCTGATCTCCTTGGTCTGCCCGGAGTACTCGCCGATCTCCTCCTTCGACAGGCTCGTGCGGCGGAGCAGCTCGTCGCGCCACTGGCGCGCCGACACCGTGTTGGTCACGAGGATCAGCGTCGTGGTCTTCGCGGTCGCCATCGCGCCCGCGCCGACGAGGGTCTTGCCCGCACCGCACGGCAGCACCACGACGCCCGAGCCGCCGTCGAAGAAGTTGTCGACGGCCTTCTGCTGGTAGTCGCGCAGGTGCCAGTCGTCCTGTTCGAGGTCGATCGGATGCGGCGTGCCGGGCGTGTAGCCCGCGAGGTCCTCCGCGGGCCAGCCGAGCTTGACGAGCTCCTGCTTCAGCTGCCCGCGCGCCCACGGCTCGACGAGGAAGCTCGTGTCGTCGATGCGATCGGTCAGCAGCGGCGCGATGCGCTTCGCGCCGGCGACCTCGGTGAGCACGGGCATGTCGTCACTGCGCAGGCGCAGGGCTCCGTCATCCGTTCGATCGACGACCAGGCGGCCGTAGCGCGCGACGGTCTCGCGCATGTCGACGGCGACCGTCTGGGGCACCGGGAACTTCGCGTACCGCTCGAGCGTGCCGAGCATGTCCTCCGCGGTGTGACCCGCGGCCCGCGCGTTCCACAGGCCGAGCCGCGTGATGCGGTACGTGTGGATGTGCTCGGGGGCGCGTTCGAGCTCGGCGAAGATCGCGAGGTCGTGCCTCGCATCCTCCGCGAGCGGGTTGGCGACCTCGAGGAGCACGGTGCGATCGCTCTGCACGATCAGGGGGCCGTCTGACATGACCGACCAGCCTACCCCCGGTTGCTCCGAGGTCGCCCCGCGGTCGCTCAGCTTCCGGCGGGGGCCGGCGCGACGGACGCGATCGCCGAGATCGGCAGCGTGCGCTCGATGTCGGCCTTTCGGTCGCGGGCGCGAAGCCGCCCGTTCGCGACGCTCGCGGGCGCGAGCAGGTAGTCGGCCGTGTCGCCGCCCGGCATCCGCACGGTGACGGTCAGCGTCTCCTTCGCGCGCGCCGCGGCCTCGAGCTGGCGGGCGAGCCAGGCCAGCTCGGTTCCGCCGTCGGCGTCGGCGTCGGCGAGCCGGTCGAGCATCGACTCGATCGGGTCGACCCGCGGCGCCGCGGCGGGCACGTGCGCCACGTGGTGGCGGCGCAGGCGGACGATGCGACCCTCGCCGTCCTCGGCGGCGACCGGGTAGCGCGCATCGCTGAGCCCCCAGAACACGACGTCGGGCGGGAACCGCGAGAGCAGCCGGTGCGGCCCGGCCTGGCGGAGCCCCAGCGACGAGAGCGTCTGGTCGACCGCGAGCGTGCCGACGAGCTGCGGGTCGTCGGAGCGGACCGACGACCGGGCGGGCGCGTCGGACGGGTCGGCCGCGCTCACGCGCACCGCGCCGAACCGGGCCGCCGACTCGACGAGCAGGTACTCGAGCGGCTGCGGGATGCCCGTGAGCGAGATCGTCGCGAGGAACGACCGTATCGACTCCTCGGACTCGCCCGCGGCGAGCGCCCGGTTCACGGATGCCGCGGTGACGCGGTAGCTCGACGCGAGGTCGCGCCCCTCGACCTCGGCGAACCCGCGCAGCCGGGCGTCGAGCGACGGCTCGAGCGGCCCCGGGGAGACGATCGTCAGGTCGTGCTGCACGTACACGCGCTCGACCTGCTGCGGGAAGTGGCGGGCGAGCCGCTCGGCCGCACCCGCCACGTCGCCCGCGAGCACGAGTGCGGCGGTGTCGACGGGTTCGCCGCCGACCGCGAGGCCGAGCGCCTCGGCATCCTCGAGCAGCCGGTCGAGGCCGTCGCGCAGCCAGGTTCCCCCGCCGGGGTAGTACCAGGCGACGTCGTCGCGGATCGAGCTCGCGGTCATCGCGTCGCTGCGGCGCACGACGAGGTCGCGCAGCGCAGGCGGGATGCGCTCGCGCCACGCCTCGGCGAGCCGGCTCCAGCGGGCCGGAGTGCCCTGGAGCACCCACTCCGCGCCGAGGTCGGACTCGAGCCACACGGGACCCTCGCGCACGACGAGCCCCGCCTCGACCGCACGGCGCACGAGGCGGGGGAGCTCGGTGAGGTCGACGCCGGTGGCCTCGGCGAGCCGCTTGGCGTCGGGCAGCGCCAGGCCGCCCTTCGCCAGCTCGCGTGCGGGCTGCGCGGCGACGCCCGCGAGCAGTTCGGCGGTGGCGGCGACGGTCGCGTAGGCCGTCTCGGACGCGCGTCGTTCGAGCAGGCCGTGGTCGGCGCGCTCGGCGGGCACCGCGACCGGCGGGGCCGGAGCGGCGAGCGACTCGGCGTCGGGCAGGTCGTCGCCGAGGCGCGTGGCGAGCCGAGAGTGCACCTCGGTCGGGACGTATACGCGGTCGCCGTCGTGCACGACGAGGAACCGGTCGTCGAGTCGGCGGATGACCTCCGCCGCGCCGCGCACGAGCGGGTCGGCTGCACCGAGCCGCGTCAGCTCCGCTGCGACGGCGTCGAGGTCCGTCCATCCCACCTCGTCGATCGTCGCGTCGGCGGCCGCGAGCGTGGCCAGCGCGGGGCGTTCGAGCCGGTCGACGGCGTGGTCGACGGCGTCGGGGGCGGTCAGGGCCTCGGCGAGATCGAACAGGTCGCGCACGGCCCCGTGGTCGAACTCGCGGGTCGCCAACGCGGCGGCGAGCACCTCGCGCGGAGTCGCGCGGAGCCTCGCGGCGAGCACCAGCATGGCCGTCAGGCGGATCCCGGCCGGGACTCCCGTGAGCGCCGCACGCCGTTCACGATGAGCAGGACGATGAGCAGGACGAAGCCGATCGGCAGGCCGATGAGCGGCAGGATGAGGATCGCGGGCCAGATGCCCTGGCTGAAGCCGTCGTCGGCGCCCACCCCGGCGAGCGTGCCGATCATCACCGCGAGGAACGCGAGGATCGAGAGCCCGATCGTGGCCGCGACCATGTAGGCGAGGACGCGCTCGGCGCGATGATCGGTGACCGGGCCCTGGTTGCTCACTCGTCCAGAATAGCCAGCGCGCGGTCCGCGCGGGTGCCGGACCGTAGACTTGATCGCGACGTCGCCCGCGCTTCCGGCGACGCCGACGACAGAGCGGGAGTTCCATCGATGCCCACCGGCAAGGTCAAGTTCTACGACGAGGAGAAGGGGTTCGGCTTCATCAGCGGCGATGACGGCCAGGAGGTCTTCCTCCACGCCTCCGCGCTTCCCGCCGGCGCGACCGTGCGCGCGGGCACCCGCCTCGAGTTCGGCGTCGCCGAGGGCAAGCGCGGCGCGCAGGCGCTCTCAGTGCGCGTGCTCGACGCGCCCCCCAGCCTGCAGCGCATGCACCGCAAGCCCGCCGATGACATGGCGATCATCGTGGAAGACCTGGTGAAGGTGCTCGACGGCATCGGTGCCAACCTCAAGCGCGGCCGGTACCCCGACAACGCGCACAGCCGGAAGATCGCGGCCCTGCTGCGCAAGGTGGCGGACGAGCTGGATGCCTGAGCTCCCCGAGTCCGTCGAGGCCGCTGAGCCGGTCGAGGCCGAGGCGCCCTCGCAGGTCGAGGAGCCCGAGCCCGTCGCGCCGGCGCAGGCCGACGAGGTGCTGCTCGGCTCGGTCGCGCTCGCGCAGCGTGCGCTGCTGGAGGTCACCGCGCCCGAGACCGTCGGCTCGGTGATCGGCCACGTCGTCGACGACGAGCACGTGCTGTCGCTGCACTTCGCGTCCGACCTGTCGGGATACCCCGGCTGGCATTGGAGCGTGACGCTCGCGCGCGTCGAGGGCGGGGAGCCGACCGTGCTCGAGACCGAGCTGATGCCCGGCGAGCGGGCGC
>DASTQT010000196.1:0-7711 GCA_035761605.1 Agromyces sp.
CACCGTCGAGCCCGAGTGCCCGCCGTCACCCGGCGTGCCGGGCGTCGTCGGCTCCGTGGGGTCCGTCGGGTCCGTCGGGTCGGTCGGGTCCGTGGGGTCGACCGGGTCGGTCGGGTCGGTCGGGTCGGTCGGGTTCACGACCGTGGTCGAGCCGCCCGTCGACGAGTCGCCGATCACCGACACCGCGTTGCCGCCGATCGTGATCGGCAGCGACAGGTCCGGGAGGACCTGCGTGCCGCCGAGGATCGAGTCCTGGCCGGACGTCCACGCGTCGGTGCCAGAGCCAGAGCCGGTGTGGACGACCGTGGTGGCCCCCTCCGAGGAGGAGTCGCCGATCACCGACACGGCGTTGCCGCCGATGGTGACCGGAGCCGAGACGTCCGCGATGGCCTGGGTGCCGCCGAGGATCGAGTCCTGGCCGGACGACCACGCGTCGGTGCCGTGGCCCGAGCCGGTGTGAGCCACCGTGGTGGCGCCCTCCGAGGAGGAGTCGCCGATCACGGACACGGCGTTGCCGCCGATGGTGACGGGTGCCACGACATCCAGGACCGCCTGGGTGCCGCCGAGGATGGAGCCCTCGCCCGAGGTCCACGCGTCGCCGCCGTCGCCGTTCGAGCCGGTGTGGACGACCGTGGTGGCGCCCTCCGAGGAGGAGTCGCCGATCACCGAGACGGCGTTGCCGCCGACGGTGACCGGAGCCGAGACATTCGCGATGGCCTGGGTGCCGCCGAGGATGGAGTCCTCGCCCGAGGTCCAGGCGTCGGTGCCGCCCGCATCGCCGCCGCTCCAGACCGCGGTGGCCGCGTCGCTCGACGACGAGTCGCCCACGACCGAGACGGCGTTGCCGCTCACGGTCACGGGCGCCGACACGTCGACGATCGCCTGGCTGCCGGAGCCGATGCCGTCCTCGCCGGACGTGACGGCGACGGGCGAGGAGGCCGGCTCCGCGGTATCCGTCGACACCTGGGTCCAGGCATCCGACGACTCGGAGTCGCCGATGACCGACACCGAATTGCCGCTCACGGTGACCGGCAGCTCGATCGAGATCCCGAGCTGCGTGCCCGAGAGGATGCCGTCGTCGCCGCTCGTCTCCGAGGCGTGTGCGACGCCGGCGCCGAGGAGCAAGAGCCCCCCGGTGAAGAGGGTCGCGTACAGCGCCCTCGTTGCGAATCGCTTCATGATTGGTACTCCTGACGGATGGGTTGGAACGCTCCCGGGCAGGGAGCGATGACCGTTTCCGCCTTCGAGCAGGCGGAGCGGCCCCCGTCAGTCGGGGGTGGTGTCGGTGTCGAAGACCGGCGACGACGGCAGCGCATCGTCGACCGATCCGAGCACCAGCGACGCGATCGCGTCGAGCATGTGTGCGGCGAGCGCCGCCTCGGAACCCGGTGCGGCGCCCGGACCCGACCCGGCGGAGGCCGAGCCGCCGACGGGCGCACCGGAGCCGAGCGGCGAGCCGTCGCCGGGCGCAGGGGGTGACGGCGCAAGCGCGCCGAGCGGTTCGGCGCCGCCGGGCGGACCGGTGCCCGCACCGGCGTCGGCGATCGCGGCGGCCGTCGCGGGGAGCGGCGCGAGCGCCGCCGCGATCACGAGGAGGCCCGACTCGCCGGGCGTCGGCATCGCCGGGAGCACCGCGCCGGGCCGTTCCGTCACGATGCCGGGATCGGGCAGCGACGGCAGCACGCCGTCGCCGGGCAGCGGGCCCAGGTCGCCGACGACCGCGCCGAGCGTGTCGTCGGCGAGGTCGACGACTGGGCCGAGCAGACCGCCCAGGGTGTCGTCGCCGAGCACCGGGCCGACCACCGGAAGTGCGCCGGCGACGCCGTCGAGCGCTTCCACGACCGGGTCGGCGAGTGCACCGGTCGGCGCGCCGCCTGCGAGGTCGCCGACCGCCGAGCCGAGCCCGGCGACCGTGGCCGTGAGCGTCGCGTCGACCGCGTCGAGCGTGCCGCCCGCGGCATCCGTCGCCCCGCTCGTGATGACCGGGACGGCATCGACGACGGGCTGCGCCGGGGCAGGAGCGACCTCGTGCGCGGTGTCGACCACCTCGGCGGCCGGCGTGCCGGCGGCGGCGACCACGGGCTGGACGAGTCCGGCGGCGACCGCGTCGAGCGTGCCGTCGACGACGCCCACGACCGTGGCGACCGTGCCGAGCAGCCCGTCGGGGCGCTCCTCCGCGGACGCGCTCGACGGCGCGGCGACGAGGCTCACGACGACCCATGCGGCGGCGAGGCCGGTGCCGAGGAGGGCCGCGCGGACGAGGGGCATCCGGCGCTCCGCCACTGCCACCCGCATCCGCTCACCCCCAGACGTGATCGTTCCGCACGATACCCCGGACGGGGGGTGCGAATCCATACCCTTGACGGCACGTTCACACTTTCGGGTGATCCCCGCACCTCCGCCCACTGAGAGAATCGAACCCATGTCCGTGCTCGCGAAGCTCAGCATGCGCAATCGCGCCCTCATCGCGCTGGTCACCGTCGTCGTCGCCATCTTCGGCGGCATCGCGCTGAACGGACTCAAGCAGGAGCTCGCGCCGTCCATCCAGCTTCCACAGCTGTCGATCATCACCGCGTACCCCGGCGCCTCGCCCGACGTGGTCAACGCCGACGTGTCGACGCCGGTCGAGACCGCGATCCAGGGCATCACGGGCCTCGAGTCGACCTCGACCACGAGCTCGACGGGGTTGTCGCGCGTGACCGCGAGCTTCACGTTCGGCACCGATCTGGCCTTCGCCGAGCAGAAGCTGCTCTCCGCCGTCAACCGTGTCGCACCCGACCTCCCCGAGGACGTCGAGCCGCAGGTCATCGCGTTCAGCTTCGACGACCTGCCCGTGCTCGCCGTCGCCGTGACGGGCGCGGACGACCCGGCGACCCTCTCCGACGAGCTCGTCCGCACGACGTTGCCCGAGATCCGCGACATCGACGGGGTGCGCGACGCGACGCTCCTGGGTGACCAGGGTCGCCGCGTGGTCATCACGCCCGACCAGGCGCAGCTCGCGGGGTACGGGCTCACCACGCAGGCGATCCGCGACGCGCTCCAGCAGAACGGCGTGCTGCTGCCGGCCGGCCAGATCACCGAGGGCGACTCGACGTTCGCGGTGCAGGCCGGCACCCGCCTGGGCAGCGTCGAGGACATCGGCGCGCTGCCGCTGCTCGGCGCGACCGAACCGCAGGCCGCGTCCGGCGCCGACGAGCAGGACCTCCCGGCGGAGCCCGACGCGGATGCGGGCGCGACCCCCGACGCCGATGCCGAGGTGATTCCCGATGCGGAGACCGGCACCGGCGCCGACACCGGCTTCGACACCGGCGCGGGCGTTCCCGCGGCGGCGGTGCCGGTCGCGCTCACGATCGGCGACGTGGCATCCGTCGAACTGACCGCGAACCCGCAGGCGAGCATCTCGCGCGTGAACGGCGAGCCGGCGCTCGCGATCTCGGTCACCAAGCTGCCGTCGGCGAACACCGTCGAAGTGTCGAACGCCGTGCGCGATGCGCTGCCCGAGCTGCAGTCCGCGCTCGACACGACCAACCCGGGCGCCGAGTTCACGGTCGTGTTCGACCAGGCGCCGTACATCGAGCAGTCGATCGAGTCGCTCGCGGTCGAGGGCCTGCTCGGCCTCCTGTTCGCGGTGCTCGTGATCCTGGTGTTCCTGATGTCGGTGCGCGCGACGCTCGTGACGGCGATCTCGATCCCGACCTCGGTGCTCATCACGTTCATCGGCCTGCAGGCGGCCGACTACACCCTCAACATCCTCACGCTCGGCGCGCTGACGATCTCGATCGGCCGCGTGGTCGACGACTCGATCGTGGTCATCGAGAACATCAAGCGGCACCTCGTCGCCGGCGTCGACAAGGCGTCCACGATCGTGCACGCGGTTCGCGAGGTCGCCGGCGCCATCACGGCTTCGACGGTCACGACCGTCGCGGTGTTCCTGCCGATCGCGCTCGTCGAGGGCGTCACGGGCGAGCTGTTCCGGCCGTTCTCGCTCACGGTCACGATCGCGCTGCTGGCATCGCTGCTCGTGTCGCTCACCATCGTGCCCGTGCTCGCGTACTGGTTCCTCAAGCCCGCGAAGCCCGCCAAGGGGCAGACCGAGGCGGATGCCGCGGCCGCCGCCGCATTCGTCGACGAGGTGTGGCTCGCGCCCGAGCTGCGCGACGCCGACGGCAACACGGGCCTGCGGCCGAAGCCGGCACCGGATGTCGCGGCGCGCCCCTCCGCGTCCCCGTCCGCCGCACCGGTCGACGAGCTCGAGCACCCCTCGCGCCTGCAGAAGGGCTTCCTCCCGATCCTCGGCTGGACGCTCCGGCACTCGGCCGTGACGATCATCGTCGCGGTGCTCGTGCTCGCCGGCACGGTCGCGCTCGCGCCGCTCATGAAGACCAACTTCCTCGGCTCGAGCGGCCAGAACACGTTCCGCGTCACGCAGGAACTGCCCGTCGCCTCGAGCCTCGGCTACCTGGCCGAGGCGTCGCTGCCGGTCGAGGAGGCGATCCGCGGGGTCGAGGGTGTCGAGACCGTGCAGACCTCGATCGGGACCTCCACGGGCGGCGGTGCGCTCGCGGCCTTCGGCGGCGGCGGATCGACCGTCGCGTACAACGTCACGACCGACGAGGACGCCGACCAGGACGCCCTGCAGGCCGAGGTGCGGGCCGAGCTGGACGACCTCGAGGACGTCGGCGAGATCACCGTGTCGGCGCAGAGCGGCTTCGGGGCGTCGAGCGACATCGAGGTCGACATCACCGCATCGAACCAGGAGGACCTCCGCGCTGCGACCGACGCCGTGGTCGCCGAGCTCGCCGACCTCGACTCGCTGAGCCAGGTCACGTCGAACCTCGAGGAGTCGCGCCCGTACATCGCGGTCCAGGTCGACCGCGCGAAGGCCGCCGAGGCCGGCTACTCCGAGGTCGCCCTGGGCGGCTACGTGTCCGCGGCGATGCAGCCGCAGGCCGCCGGGTCGATCGTCATCGACGAGCAGACCCTCACGATCTACCTCTCCGGCGGGGCGCCGCCCGCGTCCGTCGCCGAGCTCCAGGCGCTCGAGGTCCCGACGGCGACCGGCCCGGTGCGCCTCGACTCGCTCTCCACGGTCGCGCAGGTCGACGGCCCGGCAACCGTGACGACCGTCGAGGGCCTGCGGAGTGCCACCATCGCAGCCACCCCTGCGGGCGACGACCTCGGCACGGCCAGCGGCCAGGTGCAGCAGGCGGTCGCCGACGTCGACCTGCCCGCCGGCACGTCGGCCTCGCTCGGCGGCGTGACGGCCGACCAGCAGGAGTCGTTCTCGCAGCTCGGCCTCGCACTGCTCGCGGCGATCCTCATCGTGTACGTCGTCATGGTCGCGACGTTCCGGTCGCTGCTGCAGCCGCTGCTGCTGCTCGTGTCGGTGCCGTTCGCGGCGACCGGCGCCATCCTGCTGCAGATCATCACCGGCATCCCGCTCGGCGTCGCCTCGCTCGTCGGCGTGCTCATGCTCGTCGGCATCGTCGTGACGAACGCGATCGTGCTCATCGACCTCGTCAACCAGTACCGGGAACGCGGCATGAGCGTGCGCGATGCGCTGCTGCACGGCGCCTCGCGCCGACTCCGGCCCATCCTGATGACGGCGCTCGCGACGATCTTCGCGTTGCTGCCGCTCGCGCTCGGCCTCACCGGCAGCGGCGGGTTCATCTCGCAGCCGCTCGCACTCGTCGTGATCGGCGGCCTGTTCTCGTCGACCCTGCTCACGCTGCTCGTACTGCCGTCGCTGTACGACCTCGTCGAGGGCGGCCGAGAGCGGCGGCGCGCGAAGCGCGCGGCGAAGCGCGACGAGTCGGCCTCCGACTCGCCTCCTGCGGTGGGCGCCGGGGCGACCCGGGGCGACGCGGGCGCCGCGTCCTCCGAGCTCCCGCCCGACGCCCGCTGAGGGCTGCCTCGTCCGCCGGGGCGCGCGCCACCTGCGGTTCACCGAACCTTCACCGGAACGTCGCGTCGCGCCCATCCTCCGGAAGGTGCGGAGTCCGTACCGTCGAGGCATGTCCAGCGAGGCGCCGCTCCACGAGCGGGTGACGAGCACGCTCCGCGAGCGCATCGGGCGCGGCGAATGGCCGGCCGGGATGCGCCTGCCGAGCGAGGCGGCGCTCTGCCGCGAGTTCGGCACGTCCCGCGGTCCGGTGCGGCGCGCGCTCGCGATGCTGCGCGAGGAGGGGTTCATCGTCGGCGGCCGAGGCCGAGCGCCGATCGTCGGCCGCGTCGTGCCGACCCAGCCGTTCTCGACGTTCTCGTCGTTCACGGCGTGGGCGCGCTCGATCGGCAAGACGCCCGGTCAGCGCACGATCGAGGCCGCGAGCCGGCCGGCCGCGACGACGGTCGCCGGGTTCCTCGGTCTCGACGAGGGCGCCGCGGTCGTGCAGGTCGTCAGGGTCCGGACCCTCGACGACGTGCCCACCATGGTCGAGCGCACGTCGTTCGCGCCCGACATCGGGGTGCTGCTCGAGGACATGGACTGCGATCGCGGGTCGTTGCACGCGCACCTCATCGCCAAGGGCGTCGACCTGCGCCGCGCCCGGCACACGATCGACGCGGTCGCGGCGAACCCGCTCGATGCCGAGGCGCTCGACGTGGGCCAGGGCAGTCCGCTGCTGCGCGAGCGCCGCATCACGTTCGACTCCGCGCGCCGGCCGCTCTCGTATGCCGACGACCGCTACCGCCCCGAGCTGGCGACGTTCACCATCGAGAACGAGGTCGACCGTCGCACGCCGCTGACGCGGTCGCATCCCGACGACGCCGGGAGCGATCGGTGATCAGCCTCGTGGTGCTGGGGTTCGAAGGGGCCGTGGTCCGGCGGTCGACGGATGCCGCGGCCGCGCCGGTCGCGCTGCGGGGCGTCGCGTCGACGCTCGCCGAGCTGCGGCGACGGGGCGTGCGCGTCGCGCTCGTGTGCGAGCCCGATCGCGGGTCGGCCGCGGCGGCGCTCGCTGCGCTCGGCTGGGTCGTATCGGCGGACTCCGGGGGCGGCGTGGTCGACGCGATGGTGTGCGGTGACGAGGTGGTCGAGCCGCCGCCCGCGCCGTATGCGGTGCACCACGCGATGGAGCTGACGGGCACGCTCGACGTCCGGCAGGTGCTCGTGGCGGGCGACTCGCTCGCGCTGCTCGAGGCCGGTCGCGCGGCCGGTGCGGGATGGGTCGTCGGGGTGCTCAGCGGCGCCGCGCGGCGACCCGAGCTCGAGGGCGGTCCGCACGACGCCATCCTCTCGGACGTGAACGACCTCCTCGCCCTCGCGGTGCCGGCGGCGCCGGCCCGCTAGCTCCGGCGCGCATACCCACGTCACCAGCCGGGCGACGACTGGCATGACCGGCCGGCCTCCGAGGCGGCGCTATCCGACGTGCGGCCCGAGCGGCGTTCCCTGGTGGAACAGCATGCGCGGCCGGTCGCCGTCGATCCGCCAGAGCGAGCTGCGCCGGCTCCGCATGCCGTCGGCGTCGAGCGTGTAGGTGAGCAGCGCGAGATCGCGAGCGACGAGCTCGACGTGCTCACCCGTCACGACGGCCGACTGCACGTCCACGGCGTCGGGCCCGGTCATGACGTCGATGAGCTCGTCGCGCGTCCACAGCCGCCCGCTCCGCCCGATCTCGCGGAACGACTCGTGGAGCAGGTCCTCGAGGGCCGTGGGATCGCGTCGCACCTCGGGCTCGAGCAGGCGGCGCTCGGCTCCCGTCACCAGCACCGC
>DASTQT010000197.1:0-4353 GCA_035761605.1 Agromyces sp.
AACGCGGTGCGCACCTCGCCGCCGTCGAGGAGGGCGACCGCGACCACGTCGTCTTGGTCGCGGAACGACGGGCGGATGGCGCGGAGCAACTCGTCGTCGCCTGAGGACCGCGAGCCGGCGGGGCGGTCCGCCCCCGCCGGCGGCGCGGCGGCGCTGCATCCGCTCGCCGTTGCGGCGATCGCGACCGCGATCGCGATCGCGACGACGGCCCTGAAGCCCGCTCTCGTTCCCCGCATGCACGCCATCGTAGGGACGGACGGGGAACTCGGAGCGGTCATCGGCCTGAGACGGCGCGCGGCCGCGCGAACCCGCGCGTCGTCCGCGCGAACGCCCGCGACTCGCGGCTCGAGAGCGCGAGCAGGATCAGGATGTCGAGCGCCACGGTGAGCAGCGTGGTGCGGATCGTCACCTCGGCGTCGCCCGTGAACGAGTCGATCGCGGCGATCGTGATGTTGATCGTCGCGAAGAGCATCACGGTGATCCGGGCCCAGTTGCTGCCGAACCAGATGAGCACTGCGAAGACGAGGTCGATCGCGAGCACGGTCCCGCCGACGACGAGCACGAGCGTCAGCGCCGCATCCGAGGCCGCGGCAGCCGACGCCGCCTCGAGCCGCACGTCGAACTCCTCCTCGACCAGGGTGTCCCACTGCGCGGCGAGGGCGATGAGCCAGACGACGCCCGCGATCACCCGGAGGACCACGAGCACGGAGCCGAACGCGGTTGCGAGCGGTCGTCGCATCCGCGGCTGCGCGGGCTCGCGCTCGGCGAGACGGGCCGGCGATTCGAACGCCGCACGCTTCTCGACCTCGACCGGCCCGGGCGTGGACGACGGCCGAGGGGCGCGCACCCCCTCGCCCGCGCTCACGGCGTCGCCCCTGCGTCGGGCCTCGTCGCACGCGCCGGCACCCCGCCGACCTCGACCACGGGCAGGTCGCCGTCGGTGCGGATCGTGTCGCCGCCGCCGTTGCGCGAGTGGTAGCCGGTCGAGAAGTCGCGCAGCACCTCGATCCGCACGTCGGGGTTCGCACCCGTCAGGTTCGAGATGATGTGATCGCGCTCGACGTCGATGTCGGCGTCGATCTTGTGCGTGACCTGCAGCGTGAACAGCGAGAACCCCACGGCGCGGTCGAAGGTGCCGGCGGCGAGCCAGTCGACCCGGCGGCCGCCCGGTAGGAGCCAGCCGTCGGGCGTGCGCCAGAACCGCACGTGGTGGCGCTTGGCCGGGTTCCCGGCGACCTCCTGCTGGTAGGCGAAGTCCTGCTGCCGGTCGAACAGGAAGAGCGGACTCACCGGGGCCTCGTCGTAGCTCCGCCGCGACAGGGTCGACGTCACGATCCGCCAGCTCGACGCGAGCGTCACGTCGTCGGCGCGCGTCCAGCCTGCGGCCTCCATCGCCGCGTGCAGTGAGCCCTCCGGCCCGTCGAACGCGAGGTTCACGGGATCGCCGAGCAGGCCGTCGCTGGTACGCGTGCGCCCGATGAAGTAGTCGGGCACGTAGATCCTGGTGAGGATCCGGTGCAGGCGCGGAAGCACGAGGTACGCGAGCACGAGCCAGAACACGACGAAGAGTGCGATGCCGTACCAGCCGAGCTCGAACGACTGCTCGAACAGGAGCCACGCGAGCCAGATCGACGCCACACCCGCGAACACGAAGAAGAACCCGTCGAGCATGGTCGTGAACGAGGCGCGCGGCGGCAGGTCGGGCGGCGGCCGCTCGTCGCGGACCGCCGTCCGCTCCCCCGCGGCTCCCGCCCCCTGCATGCCTGCATGCTAACCCCGGCGCGGTGGCGGATGGCGCGTTCAGTCGCCCATCGCCGCGATCAGCGGCCGCAACCGCGACCACGGCCAGCGATCCGTGCGGTTCGCGAGCAGCACCGCCGCGCGGTCGCCGTCCTGGTCGACCAGCACCGCCGCGGTGAAGCCCTCCGATGCCCCCACGATGTAGACGACATCGCCGCCCTCGCGGGCGAGGCGCTCCCAGAAGATGCCGATCGCGATCTGGGGCCATCGCGTCTCGGCGATCGGCACGAGCGCGGCGCTGTCGGCGAACGGCCCGTCCAGGAGGGCGCGAGCGAGCGCGATCGCGTCGTCGACGGTGACCACGACGCCGAGCGCCGGCGCATACGCGCCGCTCCCCCTCGGCGCCACCCGCTCCCCGCGGACGTCGCGGCCCTGGGCGAGTCCGTCCGGCAGGAGATCTGCGGATTCGACGACCACGGCGTCCGCCATGCCGGCCGGGCTCAGGACCCGCTCGACGAGCAGGTCGGCGGGCCTCGTTCCCGTCGCCGAGGCGAGCGCCTGACCGATCAGCGCAGCATCGAAGTCGCTCGCGTTGTAGCCGAGCTCCGGAACGAGATCGATCGAGCCGACGCGCCCGAGGAGAACGTCCAACCCGCCCCGGTCCGGCCCGGTGCCCTCGCCGTCGTCGATCCCGGGCGGCTCCTCCCAGGCCCCCGGTGCGAGCGGCTGCTGCGGCAGGCCCGAGTGGTGGGTCGCGAGGTCGCGAAGGGTGAGCGCCGCGGCCGGCGCATCGCCGAGCTCGAGGTACGTGCCCACGGGGTCGTCGATCCCGACCTCGCCACGCTCGATCGCATCCGCGAACAGCAGCCCGGTGAGCCCGCGCGTGGCGCTGCCCAGCTCGAACCTCGTCGCGGCATCGGCCGACACGAACGCCGTGCGCACCTCGTCGCCGTCGATCACGGCCATCGCGACGCGGTCTCGGCCGCTCGTGTAGTCGCGGCGCGCGATCTCGAGCAGTTCCTCGTCGCCCGTGAGGAGCTGGTCGTACGGCGGGCCGTAGAGGCATCCGCTCATCGCCGCGACGCCGGCGATCCCGGCGACGACGAGCGCGATCCGACGGTGCACCACGCGGTGCGCGGCCATGCCCGAATGCTACTCGCCTAGGCTCTCGCCCATGGCCTACGACGTCGCGCGCATCCGCGCCTGGTTCCCCTCGCTCGAGTCCGGCTGGGCGCAGTTCGACGGGCCCGGCGGCACCCAGACGCCGCGGCAGGTGGGCGACGCCGTGGCATCCGTGCTCACGGCGCCGCTGTCGAACCGCGGAACGATCGGCCTGTCCGAGCAGCGCGCCGAGGAGGCCGTGCACGCGTTCCGACTCGCGATGGCCGACCTGGTGAACGCCGACCCGCGTGGCATCGTGCACGGGCGGAGCGCCACGCAACTCGTCTACGACTTCTCGCGCCACCTCTCGCGCGACTGGGGCGAGGGCGACGAGGTGATCGTGACCCGCCTCGACCACGACTCGAACGTGCGGCCCTGGGTGCAGGCGGCCGAGCGGGCGGGCGCGACCGTGCGCTGGGCCGACTTCGACCCCGAGACGGCCGAGCTGCCCGTCGAGGCGGTGACCTCGCTCCTGACCCACCGCACCCGGCTCGTCGCGGTGACGGCGGCGTCCAACCTCATCGGCACTCGCCCCGACCTCCCGGCCATCGCCGCCGCCGTGCACGACGCGGGTGCGCTGCTGTTCGTCGACGGCGTGCACTACACGGCCCACGAGCTGCCCGACGTCGCGGCGCTCGGCGCCGACTTCTTCACGTGCTCGCCGTACAAGCTCCTCGGCCCGCACTGCGGCGTCCTCGTCGCCGGGCCCGAGCTGCTCGAGACGATCACGCCCGACAAGCTCCTGCCCGCGACGAACGTCGTGCCCGAGCGGTTCGAGTTCGGCACGCTGCCCTACGAGCTGCTCGCCGGCGTCACGGCCGCGGTCGACGTGCTCGCCTCGCTCGATCCCGAGGCGAGCCTTCGAGCGCCTCAGGGCGGGCCGGATGCCGCGGGCTCGCGCCGTGCGCGCCTCGCCGCGTCGTACGCCGCCCTGCACGAGCACGAGTCGGCGCTCGCCGCGCGCCTGGCCGAAGGACTCGCCGCGCTGGCCGGCGTCACCGTGCGCTCGCGCGCGGAGCGTCGCACTCCGACGGTCCTGATGACGTTCGACGGGCGAGACGCGGCCGAGGTGACTCGGGCGCTCGCCGCCGAGCGCGTGCTCGCGCCATCCGGCAACTTCTACGCCCTCGAGGCCTCGCGCCACCTGGGTCTCGGCGACGACGGCGGGCTGCGCGTCGGGCTCGCGCCCTACACCGACGACGAGGACGTCGACCGGCTGCTGTCCGGCCTGTCGACGGCGCTGGCCTGACTCCCGCGGCGCCGCGCCCAAGCGGAGGAATGCCCCCATTTCACGGGTCGCACGACCGGCAACGCCGAGAACAGGCTGTCCCGTTCAGCGACCCGACCCCTAGTCTGGGGCCATGAGCCTCGCCGACACGGCAGCCGAACTGCGCCGCCTGCACGCCGACGACGAACTCCTCCAGGTCGTCAACATCTGGGACGTCGTGAGCG
>DASTQT010000198.1:0-6756 GCA_035761605.1 Agromyces sp.
CAGCCGCCAGGCGCGGTCGAGTGCGACGAGCAGCTCGTGCACGCGCTCGCCGGGCACGTTCCGGTGGATGAGCGCCTTCGGCAGCCGCTCGGCCACCACGGACGGCGCGTCGAGCTCGCGCAGGCGCAGGCTGATCGTGAACGACTCCGGCCCGGCATCCGTCACCCCGATCCAGCTCGACACCCGACCGAGCTCGTCGCAGGTGCCCTCGACGAGCAGCCCGCCGGGCGCGAGGCGCGCGGGCATGCGCGACCACGCGGCGGCGACGTCGGCCTCGTCGTACTGGCGCAGCACGTTGAACGCGCGGATCACCGCGGGCGAGCCGCCGCCCGGCACAGGCACCTCGAAGCCGCCGAGCCCGAACGCGACGGGCAGGTCGGCGTCGAACGGCGTGCGGCCGGCGCGCACCTCGGCGAGCTGCGCCTCGGCCGTACGCACGCGAGCCGGGTCGATCTCGAGCCCGAGCACGCGGACGTCGTGCCGCGCGCGACGCAGCCGGTCGGCCAGCTCGAACGCCGTGACACCGCTCGCGCCGTAGCCGAGGTCGACGACGAGCGGATCGGCCGCCGACCGGAACTCGGGCTGGTCGGCGATCCAGCGGTCGACGCGGCGCAGGCGGTTGGTGTTCGTCGTGCCCCGCGTGATGGATCCGACCGGCATGTCCACCAGTGTCGCAGGCGACGGGGCCGCGGATGGCGCGCCGCTAGGCTGGTGCGCATGGTCTACACCCTCGTGCTGCTGCGCCACGGCCAGAGCGACTGGAACCAGAAGAACCTGTTCACCGGCTGGGTCGACGTGCGACTCAGCGACATCGGCCGCGCCGAGGCGGAGCGCGCCGGCGAGCTGCTCGTCGAGAAGGGCGTGCTGCCCGACGTGCTGCACACGTCCGTGCTCACGCGCGCCATCCAGACCGCCGACCTCGCCCTCGAGGAGGCCGACCGGCTCTGGATCGACGTGCGCCGCTCGTGGCGCCTCAACGAGCGCCACTACGGCGCGCTGCAGGGCCTCGACAAGGCCGAGACCCTCGAGAAGTACGGCCAGGAGCAGTTCATGCTCTGGCGCCGCTCGTTCGACACCCCGCCGCCGCCCATCGACGACGACAGCCAGTGGTCGCAGGTCGGCGACCCGCGCTACGCGAACCTCTCCGACGGTGAGCTGCCCCGCACCGAGTGCCTGAAGGACGTCATCGCGCGCATGCTGCCGTACTGGGAATCCGACATCATCCCCGACCTGAAGACGGGCAAGACGGTGCTCGTCACCGCACACGGCAACTCACTGCGCGCGCTCGTGAAGCACCTCGACGGCATCTCCGACGCCGACATCGCCGAGCTGAACATCCCGACCGGCATCCCGCTCGTCTACGAGCTCGACGACGACTTCATGCCGGCCAAGCCGGGCGAGTACCTCGACCCCGAGGCGGCGGCGGCCGGTGCGGCCGCGGTGGCCGCGCAGGGCAAGAAGTAGCGCCCACCCGACGACGAACGAGGGCCGAGCGGATGTCGCATCCGCTCGGCCCTCGTCGCAGGTCGTGTCGCGGCGTCTCGCCGCGGCCGCCCCGGTCAGACCGTCTCGGGCACCCAGTCGCCGGTCGCCAGGTACTGGACCTTCTTCGCGATCGACACCGCGTGGTCGGCGAAGCGCTCGTGGTAGCGGCTCGCGAGCGTCGCGTCGACGGTGTCGACGGCCTCGCCCTTCCAGGTCTCGCCGAGCACCTTGTCGAACACCGAGAGGTGCAGCGCGTCGACCTTGTCGTCCTCGTTGCGGATCTCCTCGGCGAGGTGGACGTCTTCGCTGCGGAGGAGCTCGACGAGCTTGCGCGCGATCTCGACGTCGAGCGCGCCCATCTCGCCGAACGTCGGGCGGAGGGACTTCGGCACGACCTTGTCGGGGAAGCGGTAGCGGGCCAGCTGCGAGATGTGCGTGGCCATGTCGCCCATGCGCTCGAGCGACGCCGAGACGCGCAGCGCGCTCACGACGATGCGAAGGTCGCGCGCGACCGGCTGCTGCCGCGCGAGGATCGTGATCGCGAGTTCGTCGAGCGCCTGGGCGCGCGAGTCGATCAGGTGGTCATCGGCGATGACCTCCTCGGCCAGGCTCACGTTCGACTCGTTGAAGGCGCGCGTCGCCTTCTCGATCGCCTCGGCGACGAGCGACGCGATCTCGACGAGCCCGTCCTGCACCTCGCGCAGTTCCTGCTGGAACACCTCACGCATGAAATCCGACCCCTTCGGTCTTACGCCCCGCGCCGGGCACGCGGGAGCATCCGGCACGAACCGGCTCGCGACATCCTCGCCGTCGAAGGTGAACGGCAGGTGCCGTGTTGCTGAACACTCCCCAACCTACCGCTCCGGGAGGACATCCCGGGCGATCGGGCGTCGGCCGGTGGTTATGGTGGTGCCATGGACTCCACCTGGTCGGTGCTGGCCGCGCTGACCTTCGGCATCCTGCTCGGAGCCGGATTCACGATCGTGCTGCACATGGCCGAGCGTCGCGGCCAGAGCGCAGCGCGCGTGGTCGCACCCACCATCCCCGACGGGGTCGATCAGGTGCTCGACGTCCTCGAATCGGCCGGCGTCGTCCTCGATCCGTCGAACAACGTGCTGCGGGCGTCGCCGGGGGCGCTCGCGATGGGACTCGTGCGCAACCAGATGCTCGTGCACGCCGAGCTCGTCGAGCTCGTGGCATCCGTTCGCCGCAGCGGCGAGGCCGTCGCGACCGAGCTGGAACTGGCCCGCGGGCCGTACAGCGACACGACCATGCGCCTCGCGGTGCGCGTCGCCCGCCTCGGCACCCGGTTCGTCCTGCTGCTCGCCGACGATCGCACCGAGGCGCATCGCCTCGACGAGGTGCGGCGCGACTTCATCGCGAACATCAGCCACGAGCTGAAGACCCCGATCGCGTCGGTGAGCCTGCTGGCCGAGGCGCTCGACCACGCCGCCGACGAGCCCGAGCAGGTGCGGCGGTTCGCCGACCGGTTGTCGGTCGAGTCGACCCGTCTCGCGCACATCACGGGCGAGGTCATCGAGCTCTCGCGCCTGCAGGCCCGCGACGCGCTCCGCCGCGACGAACTGCTCGACATCGACCGCATCGTGGCGGCCGCCGTCGACCAGAACCGCGTGGTGGCCGCGGCCAAGGGCGTCGAGGTCGCCGTGCGCGCGAAGTCGGGCGCCGAGGTCTACGGCGACCAGGCGCTGCTCGTCGTCGCGGTGCACAACCTGGTCGCGAACGCGATCGCGTACTCGAGCGAGGGCGGCCGGGTCGGCGTGGGCGTCCACGTCGACGGCGACGCCGTCGAGATCTCGGTCGCCGACCAGGGCATCGGCATCGCGGCCGACGACCTGGATCGCGTGTTCGAGCGGTTCTACCGCGTCGACCAGGCGCGCTCGCGCAACACCGGCGGCTCCGGGCTCGGCCTCAGCATCGTCAAGCACACCGTGCAGAATCACGGCGGCGACGTGCGCGTGTGGTCGCGGCCGGGTCGCGGATCCACGTTCACCATCCGGCTGCCGCTCGCCGAACCGCCGGTGACGCCGACGACGGACGCGGCCGAGTCGGCCTCCGTGCCGGCCGCGCCCGCACCCGTGCGCCCCGAGACCCCTGCCCGCATCGCCGCCGCACTGCCGGCGGCACCCGCCCGAGGAGACACCGAGTGACCCGCATCCTGCTCGTCGAGGACGAGATCGCCCTCAGCGACCCGCTGAGCTACCTGCTCGAGCGGGAGGGCTACGAAGTGGAGGTCGCGGCCGACGGGCCCTCCGCGGTCGCCGCGTTCGACCGCGACGGCGCCGACCTCGTGCTGCTCGACCTCATGCTGCCCGGCCTGCCCGGTACCGAGGTGTGCCGCGAGATCCGCCAGCGCTCGACGGTGCCGATCATCATGCTGACCGCCAAGGATTCCGAGGTCGACATCGTCGTGGGACTCGAGCTCGGCGCCGACGACTACGTCACCAAGCCGTACTCGACGCGCGAGCTGCTCGCCCGCATCCGCGCCGTGCTGCGCCGGCGAATCGAGCCCGACGAGGCCGGCGACGGCATCATCGCCGGCGGGCGCGTCCGCATGGACGTCGACCGGCACACGGTCGAGGTCGACGGCGAGCCCGTGGCCATGCCGCTGAAGGAATTCGAACTGCTCGAGCTGCTCATGCGCAACGCCGGCCGCGTGCTCACGCGCGGGCAGCTCATCGACCGCGTGTGGGGCAGCGACTACTTCGGCGACACCAAGACGCTCGACGTGCACATCAAGCGCATCCGCTCCAAGATCGAGGTCACGCCCTCCGAGCCGGTGCAGCTGGTCACCGTGCGCGGGCTGGGCTACCGCTTCGAGGCGTAGGCGCAGGGCGCGGACGAGACGACGAGAGCGGATGTCGCGGCTCGCGCCGCGGCATCCGCTCTCGTGGATCGGATCGACGGGACGTGCCCGCCGCTCGTCGACTAGGGGACGAGGTCCTCGTACTCGGGGAGGCCCCCGTCGAGCACCGGCACCTGGATCTCGAGGCCCTCTTCGGCGCCGTGCTGGAAGTACATCGCGACGAGGCCGCCGACCTCGGCGCCGAGGTTCTCGATGAGCAGGGGCTCCTCGTCGGCGGCGCCGAGCGACACGGTCTCGCCGGCGTCGACGTCGACCTCGAAGGTGTCGCCGCTGTCGACGACCTGGATCTCGAGGGTCGCGTCGTCTTCGCCGGTGTTGGTGATCGAGGCGACGAGGTTGCCCTCCTCGCCGTCCTCGCTCACGACGAGGACGTTGCGCAGGTCGAGCGCGCCGAGGTCGGCCGAGACGCCGTCGCTCGGGTCGTACTTCTCGGTCGTCGCCTGATAGGTGATCATGGCGCACCCGCTTCCGCCGATGGCGATGCCGAGAGCCAGAGCAGCGGATGCCGCAAGACGCGCCTTCACAGAGCCTCCAATGACGTGCGTGCGCGCAGGCGCATGGAGCCCGCGCGCATGGGTTCGGGTCGAGTGTAGCCTACGGCCGAGGGCCCTCCCGGGCGTGGAGGCGGAACCCTAGCACTACCTCGGTGTGATATCCTGAAAGTTGCCGAAAGGCCACCGATTCATGCTTTTTGAGGTTGGCGAAACCGTCGTTTATCCGCACCACGGAGCCGCAACGATCGTTGAAGTCAAGAAACGCGTCATCAGGGGCGAAGAGAAGCTGTACCTCAAGCTGAACGTCACGCAGGGCGACCTCGTCATCGAGGTGCCTGCTGAGAACGTCGACCTCGTCGGCGTTCGCGACGTCATCGGCAAGGAAGGTCTCGACAAGGTCTTCGAGGTGCTGCGCGCGCCGTTCACCGAGGAGCCGACCAACTGGTCGCGTCGCTACAAGGCGAACCTCGAGAAGCTCGCGTCCGGTGACGTGATCAAGGTCTCCGAGGTCGTGCGCGACCTCTGGCGCCGCGACCAGGACCGCGGCCTGTCGGCCGGCGAGAAGCGCATGCTCGCGAAGGCACGCCAGATCCTGATCTCCGAGCTGGCGCTCGCCGAGAAGACCGACGAGGAGCAGGCCTCGACCGTTCTCGACGAGGTCCTCGCCTCCTAGCCCGGTCCCGAGCCCCGATGCTCGCCGCCGGCGCCTCGTGCGCCAGGCGGCGAGCGTCGTACCCCCGCGGCGATACGCTCGACCCGTGAACGATTCGACCGTCGCCGTCATCGTCGTCGCCGCCGGAAGCGGCACGCGCCTCGGCCACGCCGAGCCGAAGGCCTTCGTCCCGCTCGGCGACGACACGATCCTCGGCGTCGCACTCGATGCCGTCCTCGGCATGCGCGAGCCGCCGCACGTCGTGGTCGTCGCGCCCGACGGCCGTGTCGACGAGGTGCGCCGGCGCTACGGCGCGCGCGCCGCCGCGACCTCGGTGCCCTTCGACGTGGTCGTCGGCGGCCTCACGCGGCAGCAGTCCGTGAGCAACGGGCTCGCCGTGCTCCCGCACGTCGTCGAGACCGTCCTCGTGCACGACGCCGCCCGCCCGCTCACCCCGTCGGCGGTGTTCGACGAGGTCGCCGTGGCCGTCCGGGCGCGAGGGCACGGCATCGTCCCGGGGCTGCAGGTCGTGGACACCATCAAGCGCGTCGACGCCCACGGGCGCGTGCTCGAGACCGTCGACCGGTCCGAGCTCGCCGCGATGCAGACGCCGCAGGGATTCCCGCGCGACGTGCTCGAGGTCGCATACGCGCGGGCCGAGCGCGAGGCCACCGACGACGCCGCGCTCGTGGCCGCGACCGGCGTGGCCGTCGAGGTGGTCCCCGGAGACACCCGCTCCTTCAAGATCACGGTGCCGGCCGACCTGCACCGTGCCGAGCAGCTCGTGGCCGAGCGGCCGTGGGCGGATGACGCGGCGCCCGCCATGCTCGCGATCGAGCGGGGCGCGGCATCCGTCACCGGCCCGCGCGTCGGCACCGGCATCGACGTGCACGCCTTCGCCGACGACCCCGGCACGCCGCTCTGGCTCGCGGGACTGCACTGGCCGGGGGAGCGCGGCCTCTCGGGGCACAGCGACGGCGACGCCGCCGCGCACGCGATCTGCGACGCGCTGCTCGCCGCGGCCGGCCTCGGCGACATCGGCGGCATGTTCGGAACCGACGACCCGCGTCTCGCGGGCGCCCACGGCGAGGTGTTCCTCGCCGAGACCGCTCGCCGCCTCGCCGACGCCGGATTCCGCGTCGGGAACGTGTCGGTGCAGGTCGTCGGCAACCGGCCCAAGCTCGCGCCGCGCCGCGCCGAGGCCGAGGCGCTGCTCTCGCGGGTGGTCGGCGCGCCCGTGA
>DASTQT010000199.1:0-10751 GCA_035761605.1 Agromyces sp.
CCGGCGGCGCCGGCCCGCTAGCCCCGGCGCACACCCGCGTCACCGGTCGGGCGGCCGACGGCTGGGACCGCCCGGCCTCCGAGGCGGCGCTATCCGACGTGCGGTCCGAGCGGCGTTCCCTGGTGGAACAGCATGCGCGGCCGGTCGCCGCCGATCCGCCAGAGCGAACTGCGCCGGCTGCGCATGCCGTCGGCGTCGAGCGTGTAGGTCAGCAGCGCGAGATCGGGGGCGACGAGTTCGACGTGCTCGCCCGTCACGACGGCCGACTGCACGTCGACGGCGTCGGGCCCGGTCATGACGTCGATGAGCTCGTCGCGCGTCCACAGCCGCCCGCTGCGCCCGATCTCGCGGAACGACTCGTGGAGCAGGTCCTCGAGGGCCGTGGGATCGCGTCGCACCTCGGGCTCGAGCAGGCGGCGCTCGGCTCCCGTCACCAGCACCGCGATCGCCTCGTCGTCCATGGCGCGAGCCTACGCCGTCGACCGGCCGGCGTGGAGGCGGACCGGACGGATGCCTGCCCGATCCGGTCCGCCGGTGCTCCTCACGCCCGCTCGAGCACCGCCTTCGCCGACGCCTCGGGCCGGAGGTCGAGACGACGCAGCAGCTGCGCGTTCGCCGCGACGATGATGGTCGAGAGCGACATCAGGATGGCGCCCACCGACATCGGCAGCACGAACCCGATGGGCGCGAGCACGCCCGCCGCGAGCGGCACCGACACGAGGTTGTAGCCGGCCGCCCACCAGAGGTTCTGCTGCATCTTGCGGTACGACGCACGCGACAGCTCGATCACCGAGAGCACCGAACGCGGGTCGCTCGAGGCGAGGATGACGCCGGCCGAGGCGATCGCGACATCCGTGCCGGCACCGATCGCGATGCCGACGTCGGCCTGCGCGAGCGCCGGGGCGTCGTTCACGCCGTCGCCGACCATCGCAACGGACAGGCCCTCGCGCTGGAGCTCTTGGACCTTCGCGGACTTGTCCTCGGGGCGCACGCCTGCGAACACCCGGTCGATCCCGAGGTCGGCGGCGACCGTGCGCGCGACCGGCTCGGCGTCGCCCGTGATCATCACGACCTGGACGCCGAGCGCGTGCAGCGCGTCGACGGCCTCGCGCGACTCCGGCCGGACCTCGTCGGCGAGCGCGATCGCGCCGGCGACCTCGTCGCCGACGACGACGTGCAGCACGGTCGATCCGCGCTCGGCCCAGGCGGCCGACTCGGGAAGCGGCGCGAGGCCCTCGCGGGCGAGCAGCCCTGGGCCGCCGACGTGCACCTCGCGTCCGGCGACCTCGGCGGTCACCCCGACCGCGGCCGAGGCCGCGAAGCCGGATGCCGCCTGCAGGGCGAGCGAACGACGGCCCGCCTCGGCGACGATGGCCTTCGCGAGCGGGTGCTCCGAATCGTGCTCGGCGGATGCCGCGAGCGCGAGCACCTCGGACAGGTCGTGCCCGGGCGCCGCCGCGGCATCCGTCACCGCCGGCTCGCCCTTCGTGAGCGTGCCCGTCTTGTCGAAGAGCACGGCCTGCACGGTGCGCATCGTCTCGAGCGCGAGGCGGTCGGTCACCAGCACGCCGCCGCGGGCCGCGCGCTCGGTCGCGATCTGCACCACGAGCGGGATGGCGAGGCCGAGCGCGTGGGGGCAGGCGATCACGAGCACGGTCACGGTGTGGATGACGCCCTCGTCGGGCAGGCCGGCGATGCCCCAGGCGATGGCCGTGATCGCCGCCGCGCCGAGCGCGAACCAGAACAGCCAGCCGGCCGCGCGATCGGCGAGGCGCTGCGCGCGCGAGCTCGACGCCTGCGCCTCCGCGACGAGTCGCTGGATGCCGGCGAGCGCGGTGTCGTCGCCGACCGCACCGACCCGGACGCGGATCGCGGTGTCGGTCGCGACCGTCCCGGCGACGACCCGGTCTCCGGGCCCCCGGCTCACGGTGCGGGACTCGCCCGTGATCATCGACTCGTCCACCGCGGCGGTGCCGTCGATCACGTCGCCGTCGGCGGGCACGCGGCCGCCGGGGCGGACGATCACGACATCGCCGACGGCGAGCTCGGACGGCAGGACGGTCTCGACGGTGGTCGTGCCATCCGGTGCCTCGGTCACCCGCTCGGCCTCGTCGGGCAGCAGTGCCGCGAGCGCGTCGAGCGCCGACGACGTCGCCGCGAGCGAGCGCATCTCGAGCCAGTGGCCGAGCAGCATGATCACGATGAGGAGCGCGAGCTCCCACCAGAAGTCGAGGTGGTGGGGGAAGATGCCGAGGCTCGCGCCGAGCGATGCGACGTACGCGACCGTGATCGCGAGCCCGATGAGCAGCATCATGCCGGGCTTGCGCGCCTTCAGCTCCGACCAGGCGCCGGTGAGGAACGGCGAGCCGCCCCAGAAGTACAGGACCGAGCCGAGCACCGGCGGGATCCACTGCACGATCGGGTTGTCGGGCAGCTCGTAGCCGAGCAGGTCGGCGAACATGCCGCTGAAGGCGATCGTCGGGATCGCGATGACGAGCATGATCCAGAACAGGCGGCGGAACTGCCCGACGTGGTCGCCGTGGCCGGCGTGGCCGCCGTGCGTCGCGTGCGCGTCGTGTCCCGCGTGTGCTTCGTGCGTCGCGTGCGCCTCATGCCCCGCGTGCGCGTCGTGCCCCGCGTGCGCCTCATGCCCCGCGTGCGTATCCGGCGCAAGGGTGTCGGATGGCGCGTGGTGTGCGTGCTCGTCGTGGTGCCTGTCCATGGTGACCTCCGAGACCGTGCGTCCGAACTATACCCCTAGGGGGTATTATCCACAACCAGTTCGGCATCGTCATCATTCCCGGATCCTGCAGACTCCGCATCCCTCGCCGCGGGCCTTCCGTCCGTTGCGACCGTCGGCATCGCCCGGAGGATGGACGCATGGCCGCGATCCCGGGAGACACCTCGATCGGGCTCGACCCGGCGCGCACCGACGTCGACGAGGTCGCCCGTCGGCTCGACGTCGATCCCGAGCGCGGCCTGACCGCCGAGGCCGCCGCGTCACGGCTCGCCCTCCACGGCCCGAACGAGCTGCGAAGCGTGACGCGCAACCCGCTCTGGCGGCGTGTGCTCGCGCAGGTCGCCGACCCGCTCATCCTGCTCCTGCTCGCCGCGGTCGTGATCTCGGTGGTCGCCTGGCTCGTCGAGGGCGCCGAGGGCTGGCCGATCGACGCGATCGTGATCCTCGGCATCATCGCGCTGAACGCGGTGCTCGGCCTCGTCCAGGAGTCGCGCGCCGAGCGCGCCGTCGCCGCGCTCGCGGTGATGACGCGGGCCCACTCGACCGTGCTCCGCGACGGCGAGCTGCGCACCGTCGCGAGTGCCGAGCTCGTCCCCGGCGACATCCTCGTGCTCGCCGAGGGCGACCAGGTCGGCGCCGACGCCCGGCTGTTCCGGGCCGCCACGCTGCACGTGGCCGAGGCCTCGCTCACGGGTGAGAGCGCGCCGGTCGCGAAGCGCCCCGACACCCTGGCCGACGACGTGCCGCTCGGGGATCGTCGCGACATGGTCTTCAAGGGCACGGCGGTGAGCCGCGGCACGGGCCGGGCCATCGTGACCGCGACCGGCATGTCGACGCAGATGGGCGCCATCGCGACCATGCTCGACGAGACCGAGGACGAGCCCACGCCGCTCCAGGTCGAGGTCGGCCACCTCGGCCGCATGCTCGGCCGCATCGTGGTCGCCATCGCGATCGTGGTGATGCTCACGGTCGCGCTCGTGCAGGGCGTGCGCACCCCGGCCGAGTTCGTGACCGTGCTGCTGCTCGGCGTCTCGCTCGCCGTCGCGGCCGTGCCGGAGGGCCTGCCGGCGATCCTGTCGCTCGTGCTCGCACTCGGGGTGCAGCGGATGGCGCGGCGCAACGCCGTCGTCAAGGCCCTCTCGAGCGTCGAGACGCTCGGCTCCGCCTCCGTCATCTGCACCGACAAGACGGGCACGCTCACCACGAACGAGATGACCATCCAGCGCGTCGTGACCGCGTCGGGCGCGGTCGACCTCGGCGGCGTCGGCTATGCGCCGGTCGGCCGTGCGACGGTGACCGGTCGCCCGCTCGAGACGGGCCCCCTCCGACTCGAGGCGCAGATCGTGCTCGGCGCGGGCTCGCTCGCGAACGACGCGCAGCTCGCGCGGCGCGAGGGCGAATGGGCGATCGAAGGCGACCCCACCGAGGCGGCGTTCCTCGTCGCCGCGCGGAAGATCGAGGGCACGGCCGCCGAGGCCGCGCGGTACGACCGCATCGGCGAGGTGCCGTTCAGTTCCGAGCGCAAGATGATGTCGACCGCGCACCGGCACGAGCGCGGCGACCTCCTGGTGCTGAGCAAGGGCGCGCCCGACGTGCTGCTGCGGCACTGCACGCGCATCCAGGTCGGCGCCCGCGTCGTCACGCTCGACGCGGTGCGCCGCGCGCGGGCCCTCGCCGAAGCCGAGGCGCTGTCGGAGGAGGCGTTCCGCACGATCGGCGTCGCGTACCGTCCGGCGCCCGAGCTCGAGGGCGGCGAGGGGCGAGCGGATGCCGCGGACTTCGACGAGTCCGCGGAGGAGGACCTCGTCTACGCGGGCGTCGTGGGCATCATCGACCCGCCCCGGCCCGAGGTGCGCCCGGCCATCGCGGAGGCGCGCGCCGCCGGCATCCGCGTGGTCATGATCACGGGCGACCACCCGGCGACCGCGGCGCGCATCGCACGCGACCTCGGCATCATCGGCGACGAGGGGATCGCGCTGCCGGGCGCGCGCCTCGACGGCATGGACGACCATCAGCTGCGCGACGCCGTCCGCACGGTGTCGGTGTTCGCGCGCGTGGCGCCCGAGCACAAGCTGCGGATCGTCGACGCGCTGCAGGCCGAGGGGCTGATCGTCGCGATGACCGGCGACGGCGTGAACGACGCGCCCGCGCTGAAGTCCGCCGACATCGGCATCGCGATGGGCATCACGGGCACCGAGGTCACGAAGGAGGCGGCGGACATGGTGCTCGCCGACGACGACTTCGCGACGATCGTGCACGCCGTGCGCGAGGGTCGGGGCATCTTCGACAACATCCGGAAGTTCCTGCGCTACCTCCTCTACTCGAACATGGGCGAGGTGCTCACGGTGTTCCTCGGCGTCGTGTTCGCGGGGGTGCTCGGCTTCACCGCGGCGAACGAGAGCGGACTGGTGCTGCCGCTGCTCGCGACGCAGATCCTCTGGATCAACCTCGTGACCGACTCGGGCCCGGCGCTCGCGATGGGCGTCGACCCCGAGATCGACGACGTCATGGCGCGGCCGCCCCGCGGCATCCACGACCGGGCCATCGACCTCGGCATGTGGATCGGCATCGGGGTCACGGGCCTCGTGATCGCCGTGGTCACGCTGCTCACGATGGACGTGTTCCTGCCCGGCGGCCTGGTGCCGGGCGGCACCGACTCGTTCGACGTCGCGCGCACCGCCGGGTTCACGACCCTCGTGTTCGCGGGGCTGTTCACGGCGTTCAACGCGCGCTCGGCGACGTCGAGCGCGTTCCGCGGGCTGTTCACGAACGCCTGGCTGTGGGGAGCGGTCGTGCTCGCGATCGTGCTGCAGGTCGCGGTCGTGTCGCTGCCGCCGCTGCAGGTCGCGTTCGGCACCGCGCCGCTCGACGCCATGCATTGGCTGGTCTGCGCGGGCATGGCCTCGGTCGTCCTGTGGGTCGAGGAGCTTCGCAAGCTCGGCATCCGCGTGGCGGGGCGGCGGCGGGCGGATGCGTGAAGCCGGTGGTCGAGTAGCCGCGAAGCGGCGTATCGAGACCGGTTCGCGCTGCGTGAACATGCGCGCGATCGGTGGGCCGCCCGTGCTGGGATGACGGCATGGACCTGCTCATCCTCGGTGGAACCCAGTGGCTCGGACGCGCGCTCGCGCAGGAGGCGCTCGCGCGCGGGCATGACGTGACGTGCCTCGCCCGGGGCGAGGCGGGAGCGGTCGCGCCGGGCGCGCACCTCGTCGTCGCCGACCGGGATGCGGCCGGCGCCGCCGCGTACGACGGCGTGGCCGGACGCGACTGGGACGCGGTGATCGACCTGACCCGGCAGCCGGGGCATGCGCGCCGCGCGGCCGCCGCGCTCGCCGGACGTGCCCGGCACGTGACGTTCATCTCGTCGTGCAGTGTGTACGCGCGGCACGACGAGCCCGGCGCCGACGAATCGGCCGCGCTGCTGCCGCCGCTCGTCGACGACGAGTCGACGCCCGAGACGTACGGTGAGGCGAAGGTCGCGTGCGAGGCGGCGTGGCGGGAAGCAGGACCGGAGCGGCTCCTCGTCGTCCGGCCGGGGCTCATCGCCGGTCCCGGCGACCCATCGGATCGGGCCGGGTACTGGGTCGCCCGCGCGGCGCGCGACGACGCGCCGATGCTCGTGCCCGACATCCCGGATGCCGCGGTGCAGGTGATCGACGTTCGCGACCTCGTGCGATTCGTGCTCGACGGGGTCGAGCGCGGGCTCGCGGGCACGTTCAACGCGGTCGGGCCCCGCACGACGTTCGCGGACTGGCTCGCGGGCTCGCGCGAGCTCGGCGGGCACGACGGCGAGGTCGTGGCGGCATCCGCCGAGCGCCTCGCCGAGCACGGCGTCGCGGAGTGGTCGGGACCCGACTCCGTGCCGTTGTGGATCGCCGACCCGACCTGGAGCGCGTTCCTCGACCGCTCGAACGAGGCCGCCGTGGCGGCCGGCCTCGACCTGCGGCCGACCCGCGAGCTGATCGCCGACGTGCTCGCGTGGGAGCGCGAGGCCGGCCTCGATCGCGAGCGCCGTGCGGGCCTCGGTGCCGCGCGCGAACGCGAACTCGTGGAGGTCCTTCGACCCTGAACGGCGGGCCCCGGCGACCTACGATCCAGTCAGCGGGGCCGGTCGGCCGGCGCGACATCGGAGGTGGTGCGGGTGTTCTGGGATCACTACGGCATGGGCTGGGGCTGGAGCTGGGTCTGGGTGCTCCTGCCGATCCTCCTCATCGTGGCGGCCGTCGTCGTGGTCGTGGTGCTGCTCAGCACCCGGTCGACGTCGGGCCCGACGCACCATCCGGGGCCGCCGCCCGAGTACCGGGCCGGGCCGCCGAGCACTGCACGGGCGATCCTTGAGGAGCGCCTTGCGCGCGGCGAGATCACGCCCGACGAGTATCGGGAGATCGTGCGCACGCTCGACGAGACGTCCCGGCCGCCGGGCGGCTGACCGCCCCGGTCGGCTCTGCGGCGTCCGGGATCGCAGACGCGCGGCGGCGTGCGGACGCGGGCGCGCGGCATCCGCGTCACTAGGTTCGAACCATGACCCTCTCGCACGACCCGCTCTGGCCCCGCGCGGGGGACTGGCCGGCCTTCGATGCGCTCGCCGGCGGTGAGCGGGCCGACCTGGCGCTGCTCGGCGTGCCCGCCTGGCGCACCTCGCTCTCGCCGACGAACGCGCACGCGACGCCCGCCGCGATCCGCGACGCGCTGCGCCGATACAGCCCGGCCCTCGTGCCCGATCGAACGGCGGGCGGGGCGACGGATGCCACGACCGCCGCACCCCGGCCGGCCGGCGCCGTCGACCTCGGCGCGCTCGCGCTCGCCGACGCCGGCGACATCGACGAGCCCGACGGCGAGGCCGGCGAGGCGAGCACGCGCGCCCGGGTCGCCGAGGTGCTCGCGCGCTCGGGGGCGCTCGTCGCGCTGGGCGGCGACAACTCGGTCACGTTCGCGACCGCGCTCGGGGCGTGGGGCGACGACCTCGGCCGCGCCGGGCTCGTGACGATCGACGCGCACTACGACCTCAGGGACGGCGTCTCGAACGGTTCGCCCGTGCGCCGCCTCGTCGAGGCGGGCCTCGACCCGAGCCGCATCGTGCAGGTCGGCATCCAGGACTTCGCGAACTCCGCCGCCTACGCCCGCCGGGCCGCCGAACTCGGGATCACCGTGATCCACCGCGACGAGCTGCACCGCCGCCCGCCCGCCGACGTCATGGCCGAGGCGCTCGAGGTCGCCGGCTCGGCCGGCGGCCCGGTGCACCTCAATGTCGACGTCGACGCGTGCGACCGGTCGGTCGCGCCCGGCTGCCCCGCATCGGTCCCCGGCGGCCTCGCGGCGTGGGAGCTGCGCGCGCTCGTCCGCGCCGCGGCATCCGACCCGCGCGTCCGCAGCGCCGACCTCGTCGAGATCGACGCGACCGCCGACGCCCCCGACGGCCGCACCGTGCGGCTCGCGGCGCTGTGCGTGCTCGAGTTCGCGGCGGGAATCTCCGCACGACGGGTGCCGCCGGCCGCGGACGGTGGCAGACTCGGCGCATGAAGACGCTGGTGCTCGTCCGCCACGCCAAGTCCGCGTGGGGCGATCCGACGCTCGCCGACCACGATCGCCCGCTCAACGACCGCGGCCGGCGCGACGCGCCAGAGATGGGCCGTCGGATCCGCGAGCGCGGCATCGCGCCCGACGCGATCATCTCGAGCACGGCCGTCCGGGCGCGCTCCACCGCCGAGGCGATCGCCGAGCAGGTGGGTGCCGCGCCCGGGATCCTGACCCTCGACGAGCGGCTCTACGGCTCCTCGCCCGACACGATCCTCGACGTGATCGCCGAACTCGACGACGACCTCACCACCGCCGTCGTGGTCGCGCACGATCCGGGCATGTCCGACCTCGCCCACCGGATCTCCGGCGAGATCGACCACATGCCCACCTGCGGCGTCGCCGAGTTCCGGTTCGCCGCATGGACGTGGTCGGAGATCGCCGAGGCCGAACCGCTCGAGGTGCATCTCGACACTCCGCGCTGACGCGCCCGGGCACGGACGAGGTTCAGTCGCCGGATGCCGCGACCATGCGGCGCACGTACGGCGTCGCCGGGTCGGCGGCGAGCTCGGCGAGCGTGCCTCGCTGCGTGACCTTCCCGCCCTCGAGCACGAGCACCGAGTCGGCGAGCGCCGCCGCGTCGGCCGGGCTGTGCGTCACGAGCACGGTCGCCCCGCCGAACTCGCGCACGTGCGCGGCGAGCTCGGCCCGCATGTCGTCGCGCAGCTCGACGTCGAGCGCCGACATCGGCTCGTCGAGCAGCAGCACGTCGGGCTCGGCCGCGAGTGCCCGGGCGAGCGCGACGCGCTGCGCCTGCCCGCCCGACAACTCGCCCGGCAGCCGATCGGCGAGGGCCGTCAGGCCGTACCGCTCGAGCCACGGCTCCGCCGCCGCGCGCGCCGCCGCGCGCGACCCGCGCATGCGGGCGGCGAACGCGACGTTGTCGCGCACCGTGAGGTGCGGGAACAGCACGTAGTCCTGGAACACCACGCCGACGCGTCGCCGCTCGGGAGGCAGGGCGTCGACGGCCCGGTCGCCGATGCGCACGCCGCCGGCGTCGACCGGCACGAGCCCGGCGACGGCGGCGAGCAGCGTGGTCTTGCCGGCACCGTTCGGGCCGATCACGGCGAGCGGATGTCCCGGGGCGACGTCGAACGCGGCGGCGACCGTGTGCGCGGCCCGCGTGACGGTCACGTCGGCGTGGAGGACGGGGTGCCCGCCCGAGGACGGCCCGGCGGGCGTCATCCGCGCACCACCGGAACCCAGCGGTCGCGCAGCAGCAGCAATACGCCTACCGACACCACGAGCAGCAGCAGCGCGAGCGCGACGGCCTCGTCGGGGTCGGTCTGCATCGCGAGGTAACTCGCGATCGGCAGCGTGCGCGTCACGCCCGGCAGGGACCCCGCGAACGTGATCGTCGCGCCGAACTCGCCGAGCGCGCGCGTGAAGCAGAGCACCGCGCCGGCCGCGACACCCGGGGCGACGAGCGGCAGCGTGACGTGCCGGAACACCTGCGTCCGCGAGGCGCCGAGCGTCGCGGCGGCGAGCTCGGTGCGGCGGTCGGCCGAGCGCAGCGCGCCCTCGACCGCGAACACGAGGAACGGCAGCGCCACGAACACCTGCGCGAGCACGACCGCGCCGGTCGTGAACGGCACGCTGATGCCGAACCAGTCGTACAGGGCGGATCCGACGAGCCCGCGCCGGCCGAGCAGCAGGAGCAGCGCGATGCCGCCGACGACGGGCGGCAGCACGAGCGGCACGGTCACGGTCGCCCGCAGCAGCCGGCGGGGGAGCACGGCCCAGCCGGCGGATCGCGCGAGGAGCGCCGCGAGCGGCACGCCGAGCACGAGGCACACCGCGGTCGCGAGCACCGCCGTCACGATCGAGAGCACGAGCGCCTCGAGCACGGACTCGCGCGTGACCAGCTCGGCCAGGTCGCCCCACGGCGCGCGCACGACGAGTGCGACGAGCGGCAGCACGAGGAACGCCAGGCCGAGCCCCGCGAGCACGGCGACCGGCCACGCGAGACGGCCGAGCGTGCGCGGAGCGGGGTTCGCGCCGGCCATCAGGGTGCCCCGAACCCGAGCCGTTCGAGCACCTCGCGCGACTCGGCGCCGGTCGCGAAGTCGGCGAACGCCGTCGCGGCGTCGGGGTTCGGCGCGTCGGCGAGCGGCGCGATCGGGTAGCGGTTGACGACGGATGCCGCGGCCGGGACCTCGATGCCCTCGACCGCGTCGCCCGCGGCGAGCACGTCGGTGCGGTACACGAGCGCCGCATCCACCTCTCCGAGCGACACCTTCGTGAGCACGGACTTCACGTCGGACTCGAGCGTGTCGGGTTCCGCCACGACGCCCTCCGCGTCGAGCAGCGTCGCCGACGCGGCCCCGCACGGCACCGACGGGTCGCAGAGCGCGATGCGGAGCTCGCCGCGGGCGAGGTCGTCGAGCCCGGCGACCCCGGCCGGATTGCCGGCGGGCACGACGAGCGCGAGCGTGTT
>DASTQT010000200.1:0-3092 GCA_035761605.1 Agromyces sp.
TGCGACGAGGGCGAGCGCCGGCAGGGCTGCCGCGGCGCGCTTCCGCGCGCGCGAGCTGGTTCCAGCCATGGTTCTCCCTCCGAGTGCCCGCGACGGTGACCGCGGACACGAACGTCGTCCGCCGGTGGGTGGACGTAGACGGAATCCTGCCCCCCGGACGGGGGCGGAGGGAAGCCCCCTCAGGGCAGCCGGGCTGAATCGTTGCTATCGAGGCATCCTCACCACTGGAGCGGGTGCGCCAGGGAAGATGCGACGGATGATCCCGGATGTCGCAGCATCTGCGATCTCGCTCGGGCCGGCGGATGCCACGCCCGCGCGCTCAGCCGATGAGCAGGCTGCGCAGCTGGTCGGCCGAGTGCACGACCGCGAAGGCCTCTGCGGCCTCCTCGGGGGAGCCGTACCCCCACTCGACGAGGATCGTCGGCAGGCCGTGCGCGGCCGCGCCGAGGATGTCGTAGCCCCGGTCGCCGACCATGACCGCGTTCGCGGTCTCGACGCCCTGCTCCTGGAGTCGGCGCAGCGCCTCGGCGACGACGTCGGCCTTCGTGCTGCGCGACTCGTCATCGCTCGCGCCCGTGATGGTCGCGAAATGGTGGTCGAGCCCGTGATGGGCGAGCACCTCGCGCGCCATCGACTCGGGCTTGCTCGTCGCGAGGGCGACCGGGATGCCCGCAGCGTTCAGGCGCTGGAGCACGCCCTCGACGCCGGGGAACACGGGCGAACGCAGCAGGTGCTCGTCGTAGTGGTCGCGGTAGACGTTCAGGGCCTCCCACGCGTCGACGTCGGTGAAGCCGGCCGTCATGCGCAGGCTGTCGAGCAGCGGCGGGCCGACGTACGACTGCAGGATCTCGCGGTCGGGGACCGGCACGCCCATCTCGGTGAACATGTGCGCCAGGGAGTCCATGATCTCGCTCGCCGAGTCGACGATGGTGCCGTCGAGATCGAACAGCACCGCGGACCAGGTGCGCGTGGGCGCGATGGTGGCGATGGGTGAGGTGGAGGTCACCGAGCCATCCTAGAGCGCACAGATCCGAGTGATTCTCAGGAAAGCGGCTAGAACAGCCGGGCGTGGCCGCTCTCGACGCCCCTCATGGCGTCGTAGTCGAGCACCACGCAGCGGATGCCGCGGTCCTCCGCGAGCGTGCGCGCCTGCGGCTTGATCTCCTGGGCGGCGAACACGCCGGCGACGGGCGCGAGTCGCGGGTCGCGGTTCATGAGCTCGAGGTACCGGGTGAGCTGCTCGACCCCGTCGATGTCGCCGCGGCGCTTGAGCTCGACCGCGACCGAGCGGCCCGTGCCGTCCGTCGCCAGGATGTCGACCGGGCCGATGGCGGTCATGTACTCGCGTCGCACGAGCCGGTACCCGTCGCCGAGGAGCTCGATCTGCTCGGCGAGCAGCTTCTGCAAGTGGGACTCGACGCCGTCCTTCACGAGCCCGGGGTCGACGCCCAGCTCGTGCGCGGAGTCGTGAATGACCTCGTGGATCGAGACGACGAGCTGGTCGGCGGTCTTGGCGTGCGTGACCTTCCACACCTCGGTGACGCCGGCGGCGCGCTGGTCGTCGTCGGGCTCGGCGGCCGCGAGCGTGCACGGCGGGCTCATCCAGTTGAGCGGCTTGTAGCTGCCGCCGTCGGAGTGCACGAGCAGGCTCCCGTCGCCCTTGACCATGAGCAGGCGCGTCGCGAGCGGCAGGTGCGCCGACAGCCGGCCGGCGTAGTCGACGGAGCAGCGGGCGATGACGAGGCGCACCCTGCGAGTCTACGTCGGACCTCGGACGGCTCGTCACGCGCTGCCATCCCACCGAATGTCACCGTTCGCGCGGAGTGGTACCGCTGCATCGGCGACGCTCGGCGTGAACGGCATCACTCGGAAGTGCGGCGAGGCCGTGCCCGGGCCGCTACCCCTGCGGCGACCCGTCGTGCGGACGCGCCTCGTGGTGCCGGAGCCCGTGCGTGCGCTCGCGCTCCTTCATCTCCGACTCGTAGACGTGGCGCCGGCCGCCGACGAGCTCGTCGCGCGCGGCCCGCTCCGACGCCTTCACCGCGGCGAAGTAGCCGTCGTCGTACTCCTCGACGACCTGGAACGTCCACCGCCCCTCGAGCACGTTGCGGCCGACGATCTCGCGGTCGATGCGATCGGCGATCTCGTGGTGCCCCGCCGCGCGGAACAGCTCGACGGCCTCGCCGATCGCGAGGTCGGCCGTGCCGGTGAGGCGATGGAACCGGTACAGCGACCCGCGCGCGTCCTCGAGGACCTCGAGCGCCTCCGAGAACTTGCCGAGCGCCTCGATCGTGGCATCCGTCACGCCCTCGGGTCTCGTGTGCTCGGGGCGGGGCTCGTCGTCGGGCACGGTCTGGTCACGCTCGCTCATGCCTGCATCATGCCGAGCGGAGGTCTCGCGCGGCACCCCCCGTTCGCCCGGGGCGGGGCGGAGCGGGTTGCGGCGGGACGGGCGTACCTAGGCGCGGACTCGCCGCGGGCGGTTCCGCTCGCGCGCGGCCGGCGCCGCCAGCCCCGCGACCACCATGAGCCCGAGGAGCAGCAGCAGTCCATTGAGGATGCCGAAGCGCTCGCCGAGGAACCCGATGAGCGGCGGGCCGACCAGGAAGGCGCAGTAGCCGATCATCGCCACCGCGGAGACGCGTGCCGCGGCATCCGCTCGATCGGGCACGTCGGCCGCGGCCGACATGCCGACGGGGAACGCGAGCGAGCAGCCGATGCCCCACAGGAGCGTCCCCACGACCAGGACCCACGGCTCGGAGCCGAAGATGAACATCGCGAGGCCGACCACGCCGATCGCCGCCATGGACTGCAGCATCAGGACGCGCCCGAAACGGTCGATGAACGGGCCGCCGAGCACGCGGGCGCCCGTGATCGCGATCGTGAACACCGTGAAGATGGCGGCGCCCGTGGTCGCGTCGAGGCCGTGGCCGTCGACGACGGCGAGCGCGAGCCAGTCGTTCGCGCTGCCCTCGGCGAACGACATGCCGAGCATCACGACGCCGATGAGCAGGAGGCGCACGTCGGTCCAGACCGAGAGGCTGCGCTTGAGTCGCACCGTCCACGCCTCGCGGGGCGCGTCGGCGTGGGTA
>DASTQT010000201.1:0-2953 GCA_035761605.1 Agromyces sp.
GCCTCCCAGCCGCTCGCCATCTGCGCCCGCGTAGGATGGCAGCCGTGACGAGCTTGACGGATGCCCCGCGAATCGACCTCGGCATGCCTCGGATCCCGAGCGTGCGCGGGCGGCTCAAGGATATCCCCGTCCAAGGACACAAGCGGGTGCTGCTCGCGGCCCCCCGCGGGTACTGCGCGGGCGTGGACCGCGCGGTGATCGCGGTCGAGAAGGCGCTCGAGCACTATGGGGCGCCCGTGTACGTGCGCAAGCAGATCGTGCACAACATCCACGTCGTCACCGAGCTCGAGAAGCAGGGCGCGATCTTCGTCGAAGAGGTCGACGAGGTGCCCGAGGGCGCGCACGTCGTCTTCAGCGCGCACGGCGTCTCGCCCGCGGTGGTGAACTCGGCGGCGGAGCGCGGCCTGCACGCGATCGACGCGACCTGCCCGCTCGTGACGAAGGTGCACCGCGAGGCGGTCCGGTTCGCGCGCGACGACTTCGAGATCCTGCTGATCGGCCACGAGGGCCACGAGGAGGTCGAGGGCACCGCCGGCGAGGCGCCCGACCACGTCACGCTCGTCAACAGCCCCGACGACGTCCCGAACATCGAGGTGCGCGACCCCGACAAGGTCGTGTGGCTCTCGCAGACCACGCTCTCGGTCGACGAGACCATGGAGACCGTGCGCCGCCTGCGCGAGCGGTTCCCGAACCTGCAGGACCCGCCCTCGGACGACATCTGCTACGCCACCCAGAACCGCCAGGTCGCGATCAAGAAGGTCGCCAGGGACGCCGATGTCGTGATCGTCGTGGGCTCGGCCAACTCCTCGAACAGCGTGCGCCTCGTCGAGGTCGCGCTCGAGTACGGCGCGAAGCGCGCCTATCGCGTCGACTACTCGACCGAGATCGAGCAGGAGTGGCTCGAGGGGGCCGAGACGGTCGGCGTCACGAGCGGCGCCTCGGTGCCCGAGGGCCTCGTCAAGGAGGTCCTGCTCGAGCTCGCCGACGCCGGCTACGGCGAGGTCGCCGAGGTCAAGACGGCCGAGGAGGACCTGATGTTCTCGCTGCCGAAGGAGCTCCGCAAGGACCTGCAGGGCAACCGCGACACGCGCGCCCTCGGCGGGCGCAACCGCGCGGCCGCGCAGGCGTAGGAGTTCCGCGCACCGAATCCGGATCGCGCCCGGATCGCGCCCGGATCGCAGGACGGTGGCCTGCGTGCGGTCGACCGTACCCGCGCGCGCCGGCCATCTGGCACGTCGTGACTATACGGAGCGTCAAGTTTCCTTGCGCATTGGAAGACAATTCGCTTTACTCTATGTAAGCCGAACTGTCGACGCCGACACGATAAGGCACTCAATGAGGAGGAACCATGGCAACGACGCCTGCGACCGCGGAGATCGACCTCTTCGCCGACGACATCCTGATCGACCCGTATCCCGCCTTCGCCGCACTGCGCGACCTCGGCGCCGTCGTGCACCTGCCGGCGAACGACGTCTACGCGCTCACGCGCTACGACGCGATCCGCGACGCGCTCGGCGACCCGGAGACGTTCTCCTCCGTGAAGGCGATCGGGTTCAACCCCGGTGTCAACGAGGCGCTCCAGGGCACCTCGCTGGCCTCGGACCCGCCCATGCACACGCAGCTCCGCGCCACGCTGTCGGCCAACCTCACACCGCGCGCACTGCGCGGCCTCGGCGAGCAGATCACCGAGAAGGCGGATGCCCTCGTCGCCCGGCTCGCAGCGGGCGGCGGGTTCGAGGCGATCGACGAGCTCGCGCGCGCATTCCCGCTCGAGATCGTGGCCGACCTCATCGGCTTCACCGGCGAGGTGAAGGCGAACATGCTGCGCTGGGGCCAGGCCGCGATGGAGGTGATCGGCCCGATGAACCGACGCACGGTCGAGAACTTCCCGATCGCGGGCGAGTTGTACGGCTGGTGCAGCACCGTCACCGCCGACGACCTCGCGGAGGGCTCGATCGGACGCGGGATCTTCGACGCGCAGTCGCGCGGCGAGATCCCCGAGGGCTCGGCCGGCCACATCATCCACCAGTACCTCGGCGCGGGCGTCGACACCACGATCGCCTCGATCGGGAACATCATCGCGCTCTTCGGCCGCCACCCCGAGCAGTTCGAGCTCGTCCGGCAGGACCCGTCGCTCGTGCCGTCCGCATTCGCCGAGGTCCTCAGGTTCTGGCCCCCGGTGCACGCCTGGGGCCGCAGGGCCACGCGCGACGTCGAGGTCGACGGCGCCACCGTGCCGGCGGGAGCGCAGGTCGCGATCCTGTTCGGCTCGGGCAACCGCGACGACCGCCACTACGCCGACGCGGACCGCTTCGACGTGACGAGGAACCCGGTCGACCACCTGTCCTTCGGCTACGGACCGCACGGATGCGCCGGGCAGGGCCTCGCCCGGATGGAGGGACACGCCGTCATCGGCGCGCTCGCGACGCACGTGCGGTCCTTCCGCATCGGCGACGAGGTGCGCGTGCCGAGCAACATCACGCGGAGCATCGACCGGCTCGACGTGCTCGACGTGATCCCCGCCGAGCTCGCCGCGACGGGAGACCGGCCATGATGATCGAGATCGACCGACCGCGCTGCGAGGGCCACGGGCTCTGCGAGGAGGCCGCGCCCGACCTGATGCACCTCGACGACCACGGCGACCTCGTCATCGACGTCCCAGAGGTCGGCGACGGCGCGCTCGAACGGGCCCGTGCCGCCGTGCGGGTCTGCCCGGTCGCCGCGCTCCGGCTCGTCTGAGGCTCGCCGCATGACGAACGCGCTGAGGAGGATCGTCGTGGTGGGCAACGGCATCGCCGGGCTCACCGCGGCCGATTCGCTCCGGGCCGAGGGGTTCGACGGCGAGCTGACCATCGTCGGCGACGAGGCCCGCGCGGCGTACAGCCGCCCCGCCCTCTCGAAGGCGGTGCTGCGCAGTGACGATGACCTCACGGCGCACGAGCTTCCGGCACCC
>DASTQT010000202.1:0-5005 GCA_035761605.1 Agromyces sp.
GGAACACCGAGGCCGGCTGCTTCTTCGGCGGCTCGTCGCGCCACACGTAATAGTCGCGGTACGGCGCGTCCTTGCTGCGCCGGGCGGACTTGAACCACGGGTGCTTGTCGGACGTGTGGTTCATCACGAAGTCGATGATCACGCGCATGCCGCGATCCCGTGCCGTGCGCGTGAACTCGGCCACGTCGGTGAGCGAGCCCAGCCGGTGGTCGACCCCGGTGAAGTCGGTGATGTCGTAGCCGTCGTCGCGGTCGGGCGTCGGCTGGAACGGCATGAGCCAGATCACCGTGACGCCGAGCTCGGCGAGGTGGTCGAGCCGGTTGGCGAGCCCTTCGAAGTCGCCCGATCCGTCGTCGTTCCAGTCCATGTAGGTCTCGACGTCGAGGCAGTAGACGACCGCGGTCTTCCACCAGAGGTCGCTGCGATCGGTGATCTTCATCGCCTCAGCCCCCGACCTCGGGGCCGGCCTTCGACAATTCGGGCAGCACGTCCTCGCCGAACGCGTCGATGAACCCGCGCTGCTCCTGGCCGACGTGGTGCAGGTAGATGCGGTCGACCCCGGTGTCTGCGAGCTCGAGCAGCGCATCGAGGTGCCGGCCGGTGTCGCTCGACGCGAGCAGGCTCTGCGTGACCTGCTCGGGCGTGGCCTGCGCGGTGCGGCGATCGAAGTCCTCGGGCTGCTCGAGCTCCCACGCCTCGTGCGCGGGCACGAGGCTCTGCCGCCACTGATCGTGCGCGATCGCCACGGCCTGCTCGTCGGTCGGCGCCCAGCTGAGGTGCACCTGCACGCAGATCGGGCCGCGGCCGCCCGCGCCGCGGTAGGCCTGCATGAAGTCGCGGAGGGCGGCGCGGTCCTGGTCGACCGTGATGACCCCGTCGGCCCATCCGGCGGTCTCGACGGCCGTCTCGGGGGAGACGGCGGCGGCGAGCAGCGAGGGCGGCGTCTCCGGGCGCGTCCAGAGGCGCGCCTCGTGCACGCTGACGGTGCCGTCGACGTTCACCTCCTCGCCCGCGAGCAGGCGGCGGATCACGTCGACCGTCTCGGCGAGCCGCCGGTCGCGCGTGTCCTTGTCGGGCCACGGGTCGCCGGTGATGTGCTCGTTCATCGCCTCGCCGCTGCCGACGGCAACCCAGAAGCGGCCGGGGAACATCTCGACCAGCGTCGCGACGGCCTGGGCGATGATGGCTGGGTGGTAGCGCTGCCCGGGAGCGGTGACGACGCCGAGCGAGAACGAGGTCGCCTGCAGCGCCGCGCCGAGCCAGCTCCAGGCGTAGCCCGAATGGCCCTGGCGCACGCTCCACGGCGCCCAGTGGTCGCTGCACATCGCGGCCTCGAAGCCGGCCTGCTCGGCCTGCATGACCGCCTCGAGGAGCGCGCTCGGGGGCAGCTGCTCGTGCGAGGCGTGGAATCCGACGAGGGGCATGGGGTCTCCTTCCGCCGTGGCCGATGCTTCCGCACGCCCGGAACGGCGGCAAGGCCTTGCGAGGGCGTGGACGCCCGGGTATCCGCGGGCGCGAAGGTCGCGCCATCCGCTCGGCCCTAGGCTTGTCGGTATGGCAGAACGCGCATCGTGGTCGCTCGGCGCGGCCCTCCGCAACGTGTTCGGGGCGAAGACGATCGATGAGGACACCTGGGACGACCTCGAGTCGGCCCTGATCCGAGCCGACTTCGGCCCGACCGTGACCGAGGAGATCGTCGACCGCATCAAGGCGCAGGTCGAGCGGTACCGGACCACCGACCCCCGTGACGTGCAGCGGATGCTCCGCGAGCTCGTCGAGGAGCGGCTGTCGAAGTACGACCCGACGCTCAAGCTCACCGAGCGCCCCGCGGTCGTGCTCGTCGTCGGGGTGAACGGCGTCGGCAAGACCACCACGATCGGCAAGTTCGCGCGGTTCCTGCGCACCTACGGCCGCAGCGTCGTGGTCGGCGCGGCCGACACGTTCCGCGCGGCCGCCGTCGACCAGCTCGCGACGTGGGCCGAGCGCGCCGGCGCCGAGGTCGTGCGCCCCGAGCGCGAGGGCCAGGACCCGGCCTCGGTCGCGTTCCAGACGATCGAGTACGCCAAGCGGACGGGCACCGAGATCGTGATCATCGACACCGCCGGCCGCCTGCACACCAAGGGCGGGCTCATGGACGAGCTCGGCAAGATCAAGCGCGTCGTCGAGAAGCAGGCGCCCATCAGCGAGGTGCTGCTCGTGCTCGACGCCACGACCGGGCAGAACGGGCTCGCGCAGGCCGAGGCGTTCCTCCAGCACGGCGGCGTGACCGGCCTCGTGCTCACCAAGCTCGACGGGTCCGCGAAGGGCGGGTTCGTCATCGCGGTGCAGGAGAAGACCGGGCTGCCCATCAAGCTCATCGGCCAGGGCGAGGGCATCGGCGATCTCACGGGCTTCACGCCGCATGTGTTCGCGCAGAAGCTCGTCGGATGAGAGGGGTGCGCGCCATGTCGATGGAGCACGACTACTTCGGACTCGTGGGCGACTACTGGTCGGAGCGGTTCCAGTACGCCGACCAGGACGTCGAGGTGGTGCTCGACGCCGACGCCGACCTCGTCTCGACCGCGGCGCTCGACGCGGCCGCGACGCTCATCGGCGAGCTCGAACTCGTCGACGACGAACTGCGGAACCTCTTCGTCGGGCAGCTCGACTCGTCGGCATCTCCGGTGACCCGGTTCCTGCGGTCGGTGCTCGGCGGCGGGGGCGACGAGGCGGATGCCGCGGCCGACGCGATCACGCGCGACTCGGGCGATCGCGACATCGACGCCCTGCGCTCGCTCTCGCTCGTCCGCGTCGACGTCCGCCCCGACGCCGACCGCGAGGGCGAGACGTTCGCGGAGTTCGAGTACGGGCTCGCCCCCGAGGACGTCGATGCGCGCCTCGTCGCGATCATCGACATCGGCCGCGAGATCGTCGACGTCCGCCACGACGCCTAGACGCCCGGGCTCGCCATCTAGACTGGTGCCCACTATGGCTACGTTCGGCACCCTCTCTGACCGTCTGACCGAGACGTTCAAGAACCTCCGCACCAAGGGCAAGCTCTCCGCTGCCGACGTCGACGGCACCGTCCGCGAGATCCGGCGCGCACTGCTCGACGCCGACGTCTCGCTCGACGTCGTGAAGTCCTTCACCGCCACCGTGCGCGAGCGCGCGCTCGGCGACGAGGTGAACCGCGCGCTGAACCCGGCGCAGCAGGTCGTGCAGATCGTCAACGAGGAACTCGTCGGGATCCTCGGCGGGCAGCAGCGCCGCCTGCAGTTCGCCAAGACGCCGCCGACGATCATCATGCTCGCGGGCCTCCAGGGCGCCGGAAAGACCACGCTCGCGGGCAAGCTCGCGAAGTGGCTGAAGAAGGACGGGCACACGCCGCTGCTCGTCGCGGCCGACCTGCAGCGCCCGAACGCCGTCACCCAGCTCCAGGTCGTCGGCGAACAGGCCGGCGTGCAGGTGTTCGCCCCCGAGCCCGGCACCGGCGTCGGCGACCCGGTCAAGGTCGCGAAGGACGCCGTCTCGTACGCCGGGCGCGCCCAGCACGACGTCGTCATCATCGACACCGCCGGCCGCCTCGGCGTCGACGCCGAGATGATGAAGCAGGCCGCCGACATCCGGAAGGCGACGAACCCCGACGAGGTGCTGTTCGTCATCGACGCGATGATCGGCCAGGACGCGGTCACGACCGCGAAGGCCTTCCAGGACGGCGTCGACTTCACCGGCGTCGTGCTCTCCAAGCTCGACGGCGACGCGCGCGGCGGCGCCGCGCTCTCCGTGGCATCCGTCACCGGGCGCCCCATCATCTTCGCCTCGACGGGTGAGACCCTCGACGACTTCGAGCCGTTCCACCCCGACCGCATGGCGAGCCGCATCCTCGACCTCGGCGACATCCTGACCCTCATCGAGCAGGCCCAGCAGGCCTTCGACGAAGAGGAGGCCATGAAGGTCGCCGAGAAGCTCGCGACCGAGCAGTTCACGCTCGAGGACTTCCTGCAGCAGATGCAGCAGCTCCGCGGCGCGGGCTCGATCAAGAAGATGCTCGGCATGCTGCCGGGCGCGGGCGGCCTGCGCCAGCAGCTCGACCAGTTCGACGAGCGCGAGATCGTGCGCACCGAGGCGATCATCCAGTCGATGACGCCCGCCGAGCGGCGCAACCCGAAGCTCCTGAACGGCTCGCGACGCCTGCGCATCGCCAAGGGTTCCGGCATGACCGTCACCGACGTCAACCAGCTCGTGCAGCGCTTCGAGCAGGCCGCGAAGATGATGAAGACCGTCGCGCGCGGCGGCGTGCCGCAGGTGCCGGGCATGGGTCCGATCCCGGGCGCCGGCGGCTACGGCGGCGGCAAGCGCCAGGCTGCGAAGGCCAAGAAGAAGTCGTCCGGCTCGCGGTCGGGCAACCCGGCCAAGCGCGCCGCCGAGAACGCCGCACGCGCGTCCGGCGCGGCCCCCTCCGGCCCGGGCGGCGCGGCCGGTTCGGGCTTCGGACTCGGCGCCGGCGCGGGAGCGGCCGGCGCGAAGGGCGATGCGCCGAGCGAAGAGGACCTCGCGGCCCTGCAGAAGTTCCTCGGACGCTGACGCGCGGCACGGCGGCGTCCCCGTCGCCGCCCCATTAGGGTGAATCCGTGGTGCAGCGGATGCCGCACCCGGCCGATCGCTTCAGGGGGACGACCATGACCACGGGCAACGCCGACTACCGCGACTCCGGTCTCGAGTTCGGCACCGACTTCCTGCTCGGTTCCGCGACCGCGTCGTACCAGATCGAGGGCGCCGTCGCCGAGGACGGACGCGGCCCGTCGATCTGGGACACCTTCAGCCACACGCCGGGCAAGATCTCGAACGACGACAACGGCGACGTGGCGTGCGACCACTACCACCGGTGGGAGGCCGACCTCGACCTGATGGCCGAGCTCGGCCTCGAGGCGTACCGGTTCTCGATCGCATGGCCGCGGATCCAGCCGACCGGGCGCGGCCCGGCGAACGAGGCCGGGCTCGCGTTCTACGAGAAGCTCGTCGACGG
>DASTQT010000203.1:0-7829 GCA_035761605.1 Agromyces sp.
GGGCCCGGTTCGAGACCCCGTCGGCGCGGTGGTGGCCGAACACCCAGTACCGGTAGAGCAGGAACCGGAACGCGGTGCCGAGCGCGAGTCCGATCACGTTCGTCGAGATGTTGTCGGCCAGCAGGCTGGTGAAACCCAGCAGGTGGTGGCTGATCCACAGGCAGGCGAGCGAGATGCCCATGCCGCCGACCGACACGATCGCGTACTCGGCGAACTCCCGGAGGGCGTGCCGGCGACGGTGGCGCCGGAAGGTCCAGTACCAGTTGCCGAGCCAGTTGCACACGATCGCGACGCTCGTGGAGATGGTCTTCGCGCCGATCGCCGACTGCGCCCACGTCCCCTCGCCGAACACGCCCACGCGCAGCGCGTTGAAGAGCGCGATGTCGATCACGAAGCCGATCAGGCCGACCACGCCGAACTTGACGAGGTAGGCCAGGAACCCGTGCCAGGCCCGGGACGCGAGCGTGCGGAGGGTGGCGGACACCCCCCGATCCTAGCGACCCGCGCGCCGTAGACTGGGGTGTCGCGGCGCATGGGGCGCCGCGGGAACGGACGGTTCGGACCGGTGCGAGTCGGAGTGATCGGCGCAGGGCAGCTCGCGCGAATGATGATCCCCGCGGCGATCGAGCTCGGCGTCGAGCTCCGGGTGCTCGCCGAGGGCGAGGGCATGGCCGCGGCGCTCGCGGCCGATCGGGTCGGCGACTACACCGATGCCGGAACCGTGCTCGCCTTCGCGCGCGAGGTCGACGTGGTCACCTTCGACCACGAGCACGTTCCCCAGGACGTACTGCGCGCCCTCGTCGACGCGGGCGTGCCGGTGCGGCCGGGTCCCGACGCGCTGCGCTACGCCCAGGACAAGCTGCTCATGCGCGCCCGGCTCGACGAGCTCGGCCTGCCCGTGCCCGAATGGGCGCGCATCGAGACGCCCGATGAGCTCGATGCGTTCATCGCCGACCACGGGGGTGCCGCGGTCGTCAAGACGCCGCGCGGCGGCTACGACGGCAAGGGCGTGCGCGTCGTCCGCGGCGCCGGCGAGGTCGCCGAGTGGTTCGCCGCGGCGGGCGAGGACGGGCGCGAGGGCGCCCTTCTCGTCGAGGAGCTCGTCGAGTTCCGCCGTGAGCTCGCGCAGCTCGTCGCGCGCCGCCCCTCGGGCGAGGTCGCGGCGTGGCCGCTCGCCGAGACCGTGCAGGTCGGCGGCGTGTGCAGCGAGGTCATCGCCCCGGCGCCGCACGCGGCCGGCCGGCTGGCCGAGGTGGCGGCCGAAGTCGCGATCGCGGTCGCCGAGGGCCTCGGCGTCACGGGCGTGCTCGCCGTCGAGCTGTTCGAGACGACCGACGACCGCGTGCTCGTGAACGAGCTCGCGATGCGCCCGCACAACTCGGGCCACTGGACCATGGACGGCTCGACCACCAGCCAGTTCGAGCAGCACCTGCGCGCGGTCCTCGACCTGCCGCTCGGCGGCACCGGATGCCACGACGAGTGGTCCGTGATGGTGAACCTGCTCGGCGGCCCCGCCGAGGGGTCGCTCACCGATCGCTACGCCGACGCGTTCAGCGGACACCCGACCGTGAAGATCCACAACTACGGCAAGGCGCCGCGTCCGGGCCGCAAGGTCGGCCACGTGACCGCGATCGGGCCCGACCTCGACGAGGCCGTCTACGAGGCGCGCGCCGCGGCGGCCGCGCTGCAGGAGTGAGCCCGGGCCTGCGGGCCCTCGCCGCCCGACGCGGAGCGCCCTCCGAGATCTTCCAGCCGCCAGCCCTAATATCGATCGGGTGATCGCAGGCAACCCCACCCCCCTCGTCGGCGTCGTCATGGGCTCCGACTCCGACTGGAACGTCATGCGCGAGGCGTCCGAGCTCCTCGACGAGTTCGGCGTGCCCCACGAGGTCGAGGTCGTCTCGGCGCACCGCACGCCCGACAAGATGATCGCGTACGGCAAGGAGGCGGCGGGTCGCGGCATCCGCGTCATCATCGCCGGCGCCGGCGGCGCCGCCCACCTGCCGGGCATGCTGGCCTCGGTGACCCCGCTGCCGGTCGTCGGGGTGCCCGTGCCCCTGTCGCGGCTCGACGGGCTCGACTCGCTGCTCTCGATCGTGCAGATGCCGGCGGGCGTGCCCGTGGCGACGGTCTCGATCGGGGGAGCGAAGAACGCCGGCCTCATCGCGGTGAGGATCCTCGCGACCTCTGACGACGCCCTGCGCGACGCGCTCGCCGACTACGCCGCGTCGCTCGCCGCGCTGGTCGAGGAGAAGAACGAGCGCCTGAAGTCGAGCCGATGACCCTCGCCCAGAGCCCGATCCGGTACCCGGACACGCAGTCCCGCCCGCTGATGACGCGGCGCGGCTGGTGGCTCGTCGGCCTCAACTTCCTCATCCCCGGCTCGGCCCAGGTGCTCGCCGGCAACCGGAGGCTCGGCCGGTTCGGGCTCGGCGCGACCCTCACGCTCTGGACCCTCGTGGTCGCGGCGATCGTGACCTGGTTCGTCGCTCCGGCGGTGCTCTACACGATCGCGTCGAACAGCATCGCGCTGTGGGTCATCGCGCTCGGGCTCGTGTTCTACGCCGTGCTGTGGATCGTGCTCACGCTCGACACCCTCCGGCTCGTCCGCCTGGTCAGGACCGCGCCGTCCGCGCGAGCGGGCATCGCGGCGCTCGCCGCGGTCGTCATGGTCGCGGTGTCGGGCACCGCCGCGTACGGCGCCTACGTCGCGACGACCGCGAGCGGCTTCCTCTCGTCGGTGTTCGTCGCCGGGCCGAGCGAACCGCCGATCGACGGCCGCTACAACATCCTCCTGCTCGGGGGAGACGCCGGGCCCGACCGCGAGGGACTCCGGCCCGACAGCATCCGCGTCGTCAGCATCGACGCGGAGACCGGCCAGGCCGTCACGATCGGGATGCCGCGCGATCTGTCGTACGTTCCGTTCGACGAGACCTCGCCGCTTCGGCAGGTCTACCCCGACGGCTACGGCGCCGACGGCGTCTGCGACGTCGACGTGTGCCAGCTCAACTCGATCTACACCGAGGTCGAGCTGAAGAGCCCCGAGCTCTACCCCGACGCGGTCGCCCAGGGCAGCGAGCCGGGCATCGAGGCCATGCGCGACGCCGCCGAGGGCATCACGGGGCTCACCATCCAGTACTACGTGCTCATCGACATGGCCGGCTTCCAGCAGCTCATCGACGCACTCGGCGGCGTGACGGTGAACGTGCCGCACGACGTCCCGATCCACGCCGACGAGACCTTCACCACCGTTCTCGAGTGGATCCCCGCGGGCGAGCAGCACCTCGACGGCAACCACGCCCTGTGGTACGCCCGCTCCCGGCACGGCACGAGCGACTACGACCGGATGGCGCGCCAGCTGCAGATCCAGGAGGCGGTCCTCCAGCAGTTCAACGCGGCCAACGTGCTCTCGAAGTTCCAGGATGTCGCGGCCGCCGGGTCGCAGGTGGTGAAGACGGACGTGCCGCAGTCGATGCTCGGCTACTTCGTCGACCTCGCCGGCAAGACCAGGGAGCTGCCGATCATCGACGTCCCGCTCGTGCCCGACAACGGCGTGGATCCGCTCGACCCCGACTACGAGGCGGTCCGCCAGATGGTCCAGGCCGCGCTCGTTCCGCCGACGACCGAGCCGGCCGAGGGGTAGGACACCGACCCGCGTCGTCGCTCGACGCCGTCAGAGGTCGGCGTGCAGGAGCCAGACCCGCTCCGCGGAGTCGCGCCAGCTGTACGCCCGGGCGCGGTCCTGGCCCGTGACGGCGAGCCGCCCGGCGAGTTCCCGGTCCTCCACGACCCGTGTGATCGCCATCGCGAGGCGATCGGCGAACGCGCCGTCGACGCCCACCGGCACCGCGAGGCCGGACGCGGCCGACACCTCGAGGTACGCCGGGGTGTCGGCATGGATGACGGGTGCGCCGAGGCTGAACGCCTCGATCAGCTCGGTGCCCGGGTCGTCGTCGTGGGCCGGTGCGACGTACGCCGACGCGCCCGCGATGACGACCGCGAGATCGGCGGCGTCGAGCTCCTCGAAGTGCCGCACGCGTCGCGCGTCGACGCCGCATTCCTCCGCCACCGCCGCCAGGTGCTGGTCGCCCCAGCTCTCGGGGCCGAGCACGACGAGGGAGACGTCGGGGACGCCGGGCCGGCCGAGCGCGGCGAGCACGTCGACGAGGCCCTTGCGTGGTTCGAGCGTGCCGGGGACCACGATGTAGCCGGTGGGCAGGCCGAGCCGCGCGGCCCGCTCGCCGGCGTCGGCCCCGATCGCGAGCCCGGACCTCGGCGCCGTGCCGATCACGCGAAGGCGATCGCCGAAGTCGGCGACCATCTGCAGGCGCTCGGCCAGCGCGTGGGTCGGAACCACGACGGCGTCGGCGTGACGGCGGGCCCGCTTCATCATGCCCTTCTGCCAGGCGACGGAGGCCGAGCTGAGCGCCTCGGGGTGCGTCCACGCCAGCACGTCGTGCACCGTCACGACGACCTGGTCGCCGGCGTCGGCGTCGTGCTTGCGCAGGGGGGCGAACAGGCTCGTGCCGTGGATCATCCCCCCGCCGGGCGAGGTGGTGAGGTTGAACTGCCACGCGGCCGCGAGTTCGCGTCGGGCGAGTGAGGACTTGTAGAGGCCGGCGAGGCCGGGCACCTCCGAGCGCACGCGGTCGTAGTCATCGGGAAGCGACGACGAGACGATGCCCTCGACCTCGCAGCCGCTCGGGGATGTCGCGACGACCGCGCGCGCGAGGTCGCGGGTGTACCTGCCGAGCGCACCGGGCACCGGTGCGATGATCTGGTCCACGATGAGACGCAGCGTGGTGGTCACGTCGCTCCTTCCGCGGCCGGCCCCCTCCGGCCTCCGCCCACCTTAGCCGCGGCACCGACGCGCGACGCCGCTGTCCACAGGTCCGGGTCAGCTCGTGAGGAACCGCCGCAGGCCGGGCGGGATCGGCCCGCGGATGCGCAGGAACCCGTGCACCCCGCCCACGAGGATCGCGACCGCGTGCCTCGTGCGCTTCGGACCGCTCACGACCGCATCGAAGGACGGGCCCAGCTGGCGCTTGATCACGGCGAGCGTCCAGCGTCGCCGGCGGACGAAGTTCCGGAAGACGAGGTCGATGTTGTTGCGGGTGATGTAGTACTGCCGGAACGGCGAGTGGTACTGGTAGAGGTGACCGCCGTCGCGATGGGTCAGCCGCAGGCCGAACGGGCGGAAGGGCACCATCTCGCCGAGCGCGTGCGCGATGTCGGTGTCCTCCGCGATCGCGATCCGGAATCCCCGGTCGCGCACGCGCAGGCAGTACTCGGTGTCGACGCAGTCGATGACCAGGCGCTCGTCGAACAGCCCGGCCCGCTCGAGGCACTCGCGTGAGATCACGAAGCCCGACTGGATCGCCTCCGGGACGAGTCCGATCCCCTCGGGCGAGTACCACGTGGGAATGGACGGCTGGCCGTTGACGCGGTCGGCGCACACGATGCCGAGGCGCGTGACGCGGTTCGCTCGCGCGAACGTGTCGAGGCACGCCTGCACGTATCCCGCGGGAAGGTCGGTGTCCTGGTCGGTGTTCACGACGAAGTCCGCCCCGTCGTCAAGCGCGGCGCGCACGCCGACGTTGAGGGCGCGGGCGATGCCCGAGTTGCGCTCGAGCCGGATGATGCGGACCCCGTCGAACTCCTCGGCGATGCGGCCGAGCACCGCGTCGGCCGCCGCGCCGGAGCCGTCGTCGACGAGCACCAGCTCGTCGACCTGAGACGCGAGCGAGCGCATGTTGTCGACGACCTCCGGATCCGGATGGAAGATCGGGACGACGCCCACCACCCTGGCGTGGAGGGTCGGGGACTCGGACGGAACCGTCGACAGGCGCGCTCGGGGCGGTCTCGTTCGGGGCATTAGGCTAGTTTAGGTCGGTCGAGGAGAAGGAAGAGGTCGAGCGTGAGCGTCGCCCCCGAAGCGAACTGGTCGGACGGACGCCCCGGTTCCGCACTCAGCCGTGAAGAGCACCTGGTCGAACAGCAGCTGGAGCTGCTCGACCGCGTCATCGGCCTCGAGCAGCAGGTCAGGGAACTCCAGTCGGCGAACCTGCTCGGGCCGTCGGAGACCGTCGCGACCGAGCGGAACATCGCGGCGATGCAGAACTCGCTCACGTGGCGTGCCGGTCGCGTCGTGACGCTGCCCATCCGCGCCGCTCGCGTGCTCAAGCGCCGGTTCCTCCGATGAGCGCCGAGGTCGACGCGACGGCGTCGCCCCCTCGCCACGAGGTCTGGATCGACTCCGCCGGATGCTCTGCGACCGAAGTCCGTGCGCTCGTGCAGTCGGTGCGGGCGGCCGGCGTCCCCCCGACCGCCACCCGGCTCGTCGTCGACTCGATCGCACACGAGGACACTGCCGACCTGCTGGCGGCGGCCGGCGATCAGGGCGTTCAGACCATGGACGCGCGCGCCGACGAGTTGAACGCCAGATTGGCCGCGACCCCCGCACGCGAACTGGTCGTGCGCCGCGGAGGACGCGTCGTGCCAGAGGCCTTCGGTCGCATCGCGGGATTCCTCGACCGATTCCCGCGGATCTCCATCGTCTACGGCGATTCCGCCACCGTCGGGGTGGCATCGTTGCTCCGGCCGCTCTTTTCCCCGATCCGGCTTCTCGGGAACGACTACCTCGGACCAGTAGTCGCGTTCCGGATCGAGATGCTCAGGCGGATCGGCGGATTCCGACCCGACGCCCGGCGCGCCCAGGTCCTGGACCTCGTCCTCCGCGCCGAGCGAGCGGGCGAGTCGATCGCGCTGCTCCCGCAGGAACTCGCGACCGAGGACCTCGCCCACGGTGACTTCGCCGGCACGTCCGACGCCCAGCACCGCGTGGTCGTCCACGAGCTCGACGCCCGAGGCGTCCGGGCCGAGGTCGAGGACGTCGAGCCGTTCCTGCGCCGCGTGCGTTTCACCGTCGAGGGCGATCCGCTGGTATCGGTGGTCATCCCGACGCGGGGGAGCAGTGCCGAGATCGGCGGCGCCGAGCGCGTCCTCGTCGTCGAGGCCGTGCGCGGCGTGATCGAGCAGTCGACCTATCGCAACGTCGAGGTCGTCGTGGTCGCCGATGCCGAGACGCCAATCGGGGTGGTCGAGGAGCTCGAGCGCCTCTGCGGCGACCGGCTCCGGCTCGTCGCATGGAACGCGCCGTTCAACTTCAGCGGCAAGATGAACCGGGGCGCCGCCGCGGCTCGCGGCGAGTACCTGCTGCTGCTCAACGACGACGTCTAGATCGTGTCGCCCGACTGGATCGAGACGATGCTCGGCCTCGCCCAGCGCGACGGCGTCGGCATCGTGGGCGCCCAGCTCTATTTCGAGGACAGCACGCTGCAGCACTCCGGCCAGGTGTACACCGGCGGGGTGGCGGGGCATGCAGCATTCGGCTGGGAGGGCGGCCGCGACGATCCGATCAGGTCCCTCGCGGTCGACCACGAGGTATCCGGGGTCACCGCCGCGTGCGCGATCGTGCGCCGCGACCTGTTCCTCGAGGTGGGCGGGTTCAGCCTCGCCTTCCCCGGCAACTACAACGACGTCGACCTCAACATGAAGATCCGCGCGACGGGCCGGTCGGCGGTCTTCTCGCCGTGGGCGCGCCTCTACCACTTCGAGTCCAAGACCCGCGATCCGAAGATCCTCGACACCGACATCTCGACGCTCCAGGCGCGCTGGGCGCGGCGGATGCAGACCGAGCTGTACTCCCGGATGCTCTGACCGCGGTCGCGGCATCCGCCCGTCATCGGTCGAGCGGATGCCGCGTCGCGACGTCAGCCCGTGAAGACCCCTCGCCGCACCGCGTCGGCGAGCGCCTCGCGCCACGGACG
>DASTQT010000204.1:0-5023 GCA_035761605.1 Agromyces sp.
CCCCCATTTCACGGGTCGCACGACCGGCAACGCCGACAACAGGCTGTCCCGTTCCGCGACCCGACCCCTAGTCTGGGGGCATGAGCCTCGCCGACACGGCAGCCGAACTGCGCCGCCTGCACGCCGACGATGAACTCCTCCAGGTCGTCAACGTGTGGGACGTCGTGAGCGCGAGGGCCGTCGCCGCGCTGCCGCAGACCCGCGCCATCGCGACCGCGAGCCAGTCGATCGCCGCGACCTTCGGCTATCCCGACGGCGAGCAGATCCCCGTCGACCTCATGTTCGACATGGTCGGACGCATCGTCCGCGCGGTCGACGTGCCCGTGAGCGCCGACCTCGAGGCCGGCTACGGCGACCCCGGCGGAACGATCCGCCGCGCGATCGGCGTGGGCGTCGCCGGCGCCAACCTCGAGGACCAGCTGAAGCCGCTCGCCGAGTCGGTCGCCGCGGTCGAGGCCGCGGTCGCCGCCGCCGAGGCCGAGGGCGTGCCCTTCGCGCTCAACGCCCGCACCGATGCGTGGCTGCTCGGCAAGGACCGGCCCCGCGAGGTGTGGCTGGCCGATGCGATCGAGCGTGGCCGGGCGTACCTCGATGCGGGCGCCACGTCGGTGTTCGTCCCGGGGAACTTCGGCGAGGACGTCATCACCGAGCTCGTCGGCGGCATCGGGCACCGTCGCGTGGCGCTCATCGGCCTGCCCGAGGTGCCGCCGCCCGACCGCCTCGAGGAGCTCGGGGTCGCCCGCGTCTCGTACGGACCGTACCCGCAGCGGGTCACCCTCGGCGTGCTGCAGGACCTCGCCGACATGCTGTACTCCGGCGGGGTGCTCCCGAGCGGCATCCGCATGCTCCACTGAACCACCCCGCCCACCGCCCCGCGCGCGACCCTCACCCGCGCCGACCCGAACCGCCGAGGAGGCACATGACCGACGGCATCCCCATCGAGATCTCCGGGCTGACGAAGCGCTTCGGCGCCGTCACCGCCGTCGAGGACCTGAGCTTCACGGTCCGACCCGGCCGGGTGACCGGGTTCCTCGGCCCGAACGGCGCGGGGAAGACCACGACCCTGCGCACGCTGCTCGGCCTGGAGCGCCCGACCGCCGGGACGGCGACGATCGGCGGCGCGCGCTACCGCGACCTGCCGCGCCCCCTCGAGACCGTCGGCGCCGCGCTCGACGCGGCCTTCCACCCGGGGCGCACCGCGCGGAACCACCTGCGCGTGACGGCGACCGCGGCCGGCATCCGCGCGCACCGCGTCGACGAGGTGCTCGCGCAGGTGGGCATGAGCGAGTTCGCCGACCGCCGCGTGGGCGGGTACTCGCTCGGCATGCGCCAGCGGCTCGCGCTCGCGACGACGCTGCTCGGCGACCCGCGCGTGCTCGTGCTCGACGAGCCGATCAACGGGCTCGACCCGGAGGGGATCGTGTGGATCCGCGGGTTCCTGCAGAGCCTCGCCGCCGAGGGGCGGACGGTGCTCGTGAGCTCGCACCTGCTGAGCGAGGTGCAGCAGTCCGTCGACGACGTCGTGATCATCTCGCGGGGCCGCCTCGTGAAGTCGGGCCCGCTGTCCGACCTCGAGTTCGACGCGTCGCCGCGCACGATCGTCGACTCGCCGGAGCCGGCCCGTCTCGCCGCCGCGCTCGACCAGGCCGGGCTCGAGTACATCGAGGGCAACCACGGCCTGATCGTGTCCGAGTCCGACCCGGGCGTCGTCGGCCATGCCGCGTTCGTCGGCGGCGTCGAACTGAGTGCGCTGCACCGGCAGGCGTCCGGCCTCGAGGAATCGTTCCTGGCGCTCGTGAACGGCGGTGGTGAGTGATGCCGTTCGTGCGTTCCCTCGGCGCGGAGTTCCAGAAGGTGCTCACCACCCGCATGTGGTGGCTGCTCGCGATCGTGCTCGTCGCGTACGTCGCCCTCATGTCGGGCGGCCTCGGCGCGTTCCTCGGCTGGGCCGTGCAGAATCCGGATGCCGCGGCCGCGACGGGGAGCGACACCGCCCTGCCGCCCGGCGTCGAGCTGGCTCCGCTGCTCTACAGCTTCGCCTCGTCGATCGGGTACGTGTTCCCGGTGCTGCTGGGCGCGCTCGCCGTGACGACCGAGTTCCGCCACCGCACGCTGACGACCACGTTCCTCGCCGAACCGCACCGCACGACCGTGCTCGCGGGCAAGTACTCGTCGCAGCTCGTGGTCGGCGCGCTGCTCGGCGTCATGGGCTTCGCCGCGTCGGTCGCCTCGGGCGCGGCGGCGCTGGCCGCGTTCGACTTCGAGACGGGGCTCGACTCGAGCGACACGTGGGCGCTCGTCGGCCGCGGCATCCTCGCCATGGCGCTCTGGGGGACGATCGGCGTCGGACTCGGGGCGCTCGTGCCGAACCAGGTCGCCGCGATCGTGATCGTGATCGCGTTCACCCAGTTCGTCGAGCCGGTGCTGCGCCTCGTGCTCTCCCTCAACGAGGCGACCGCATCGATCGGCCGGTACCTCCCGGGCGCCGCGAGCGACGCGCTCGTCGGGGCGTCGTTCTACAACATCGCCTCACTCGGCGCCTCGGACTCGCTCGAGTGGTGGCAGGGCGGGCTCGTGCTGCTGGCGATCGGCGTGGTCGCGACGATCATCGGCGGGGCGACGTCCTGGCGGCGCGACGTCTCGTAGCCCATGGCGCTCACGCTCGCGGAGGTCCGGGTGCGGCGACTCGCCGCCCAGGGCCTGCGCGGTGCGGACGACATGACGACACCTGCTGAGGTGGTGTCGCGCTTCCTCGCGGTGCAGTCGCAGGAGTACCTGCCCGCCCAGTGGGGGCTGGCGCAGCGGCTCCCGGCCGCGACCCGGCCGACGGCCGCCGAGGTCGCGGCGGCGATCGACCGCGGCGAGATCCTCCGCACGCACGTGCTGCGACCGACCTGGCACTTCGTGGCGCCGGCCGACGCCGACTGGCTCATCGCGCTCTCGGCCGAGCGCGTCCACCGCGCGAACGGCACGTACTACGCGCGGCACGGCCTCGTCGGCGCGGTGTCCGAACGGGTGCTCGCCACGATCGAGGCGGCCGTCGCCGGCGGGCACCGGACCCGCCCGGAGATCGGCGCGGCCCTCGCCGACGCCGGCCTGCCCTCGACCGGGAACGCGCTCGCGTACTGCCTCATGCTCGCCGAGCTCGAGCGCGTCGTGATCTCCGGCGCGAGCGTGGGCGCACAGCGCACCTATGCGGCGTTCAGCGAGCGGGTCCCGGATGCCGCGTCCCGCCGGCGCCCGCGCGACGAAGCGCTGGCCGGGCTCGCCGAGCGGTTCCTGCGAGCTCGGGGACCGGCGACGGAGCGGGACCTCGCCGCGTGGTCCGGGTTCGGGCTCCGCGACGTGCGCGCCGCGCTGGCCGACGCCGCCGACCGGACGGGCGGCCGCGTCGACCGGATCGACGGCCCCGACGCGACACCGCTCTGGCACGACGCCGAGGTCGCCGAGCACGGGCGGGACGCGACATCCGGCGTGGTCGACCTGCTGCAGGCGTACGACGAGTACGTGATGGGCTACGCCGCGCCGCGCGAGTACCTGCTCCCGCCGCGGCATCCGGGAGCGACGAGCGCCGAGTTCCCCCTGCACGCGATGGTCGCCGACGGCGTGCTGTGCGGCCGCTGGGCACCGACGGTGTCGGCGCGGACGGCCGGCGTGCGGATCGTGCCGTGGCGGCGGATGTCGCGCGCCGAGCTCGACTCGCGAGACGCCGCGATCGCCGAGGTCGAGCGCTTCCTCGACCGGCCCGTCACGGTCGAGGTCGAGCGGGTCGCGCGCCACTGAGACCCGATGGCGGCGATGCGCGTAGCATCCAGCCATGTCGGTCATCGGGATCATCGGGAGCGTCGTCCTCGCGCTCGCCGCGCTGCTGCACGTCTACATCTTCGTGCTCGAGAGCGTGCGGTGGATGCAGCCGAGCACGTGGCGGATCTTCAACGTGCGCGATCGCGAGCAGGCCGAGATCCTGCGCCCCATGGCGTACAACCAGGGGTTCTACAACCTGTTCCTCGCCATCGGCGCGGTCGCGGGGCTCGTGCTCTACTTCGACGGGAACCTGCCGTACGCGGCGCGGGCACTGATCCTGTTCAGCACCGCGTCGATGGCGGCGGCGGCGATCGTGCTCACGACCACCGGACCCGGCTACCTCCGTCCGGCACTCGTCCAGGGCACGCTGCCGCTCATCGGATTCGTGCTGTTCCTGTTCGCCTGACGGGCGACGGTGGCGACGTCGCGACGGGCGCGGTGGCGCCGCGCCGGACGGCTCAATCGCCGCTCGTCTCCTCTTCGGCGAACACGTCGTCGGCCACGTGGTGGCCGATCGGCACGCCGACCTTGAGCTTGTCGATGAGCTCCACCGCGTGGTTCGTGCTGAGCACGAGGCGCGCGAACTCGCCGGCCGAGAGCTCGAGCACGACCGCCTGGCGCTTGCCCTTGACGAGCACGAAGTCGCTGCCGCCGTGCGTCTTCCAGACGCCGGCCGCGACCACGAGGGGCACCTCGGTGCCGCGTCGCCGGATGCCGCGGATCCAGATCCACGGGTCGTCGGTGATCGTGGCCGAGCGGATGTCGTCGCGCTGGACGATCACGTCGGCGGCCCGGAACGCGAGCGACTTCTCGGCCGGCGTGAGGTGGACCTCGAGCCGATCGTTGTGCACGCGAAGGTTGGCCATATGTTCCATCCTGCCCGACGCGCCGCGGCGTCGCGTCGTCGACGCTCCACAAACGCAGGATCGGTTCCGTTGCCGGAACCTCTCACTGCTCTCTACGCGGGCGGGCGGGCGGATGCCGCGGCGCGGGCCGCCGCCGGGAGGGCGTCGAGGATCCGCGAGACCGCAGCGTCGTCGTGCGCGGCCGTGACGAACCACGCCTCGAACACGCTCGGCGGCAGCGAGACGCCCGCGTCGAGCATCGCGTGGAAGAACGGCGGGTAGCGCCACGCCTCCTGCGCGAGCACGCCCGCGTAGTCGCGCGCGCCGCCGGCGACCGCGTCGCCGAACATGAAGCTGAACAGGTTGCCGGCGTA
>DASTQT010000205.1:0-2337 GCA_035761605.1 Agromyces sp.
CGCCGCCACGGCGTCACGCTGCACGTGCGCTCGTCGTTCAACAACAGCGAGGGGACCGTCGTCTACGACCCCGAGCGTCTTCCCGAAGGAGAAGCTGTGGAAGAGTCCGTCATCGCGGGTGTCGCGGTCGACCTCGGCCAGGTCAAGATCACCGTCGTGGGCGTGCCCGACGTGCCCGGCGCGGCCGCGAAGATCTTCAAGATCGTCGCGAACACCGACGCGAACGTCGACATGATCGTCCAGAACGTCTCGGCGGCGGCCACGGGCCGCACCGACATCTCGTTCACCGTGCCGAAGTCCGACGGCGAGCGCGCGCTGCAGGCGTTGTCGCACGCGCAGGAGTCGCTCGGCTTCCAGTCGCTGCAGTACGACGACCAGATCGGTAAGCTCTCGCTCGTCGGCGCCGCGATGCGCTCGGCGACGGGCATCTCGGCGAAGCTGTTCGAAGCGCTGTACGAGGCGGGCATCAACATCGAGATGATCTCGACGTCCGAGATCCGCATCTCGGTGGTCACGCGCGCCGACAGCGTCAACGATGCGGCGGTCGCGGTGCACACCGCGTTCGACCTCGACGGTGACACCGACGCGGTCGTGTACGCCGGCACCGGTCGCTGACGCGACGCAGACGAGCGGATGTCGCGCCGCGCGCGGCACGCGCCATCCGCTCGCCGCACACCCCGTGAGATCCTGCCGCGTTTGCAGGACATTCGCGCCAATGTAGGACGCTCAGTCGTCACATCGTCCTACTTTCCAGCCTTCGTCCTTCACACTGGATTACGAACCCCCGGATCAGGAACGAGCACGAGCACATGAGCAGTGGAGTGAACATCGGCGTCGTCGGCGCCACCGGACAGGTCGGCGCGGTCGTGCGCCGCCTCCTCGAGGAGCGCGACTTCCCGGTCGCGTCGATCCGTTTCTTCGCGTCGGCGCGGTCGGCGGGCACGACGCTGCCGTTCAAGGGCGAGGAGATCGTCGTCGAGGACGCCTCGACGGCCGACCCCACGGGTCTCGACATCGCGATCTTCTCCGCGGGCGCGACGCTGTCCAAGGCGCAGGCCCCGCGCTTCGCCGCGGCCGGCGTCACGGTGATCGACAACTCCAGCGGCTGGCGCATGGACCCCGACGTGCCGCTCGTCGTCAGCGAGGTGAACCCGCACGCGATCGCCGAGGCGCGCAAGGGCATCATCGCGAACCCGAACTGCACCACGATGGCCGCGATGCCGGTGCTGAAGGTGCTGCACGACGAGGCCGGCCTCGAGCGCCTCATGGTCTCGACGTACCAGGCCGTGTCGGGTGCGGGCCTCGCCGGCGGCGAGGAGCTGCTCGAGCAGGCCCGCGCGGCGGTCGAGCAGGATGCCATCGGCCTCGTGCACGACGGCGGCGCCGTGACGCTGCCCGAGCCCCACAAGTTCCCGCGCCCGATCGCGTTCGACGTGATCCCGCTCGCTGGCTCGATCGTCGACGACGGCGACCTCGAGACCGACGAGGAGAAGAAGCTCCGCAACGAGAGCCGCAAGATCCTCGAGCTGCCGGGCCTGCGCGTCGCGGGCACGTGCGTGCGCGTTCCCGTGTTCACGGGTCACTCGCTGTCGATCCACGCCGAGTTCGCGAACCCGATCACGCCCGAGCGCGCGACCGAGATCCTCGCCGAGGCGCCCGGTGTCGAGCTGAGCGACATCCCCACGCCCCTGCAGGCCGCCGGCAACGACCCGAGCTACGTGGGCCGCATCCGCCAGGACCAGTCGGCACCGGATGGCAAGGGGCTCGTGCTGTTCGTCTCGAACGACAACCTCCGCAAGGGCGCCGCGCTGAACGCGGTGCAGATCGCGGAGCTCGTCGCGGCGAAGCTGCCCGCCTCGGTCTGAGGTCGGATGTCGCGTCCGCGCGCGTCCGCAACACGCCCGTGAGGTCTCGCGGCCGCTGATCAGCCGCGGAGGTCCCGGCCCGCCGCGACGTCCTGGTGCGCGAGCCGGCGCAGCGCGAGGATCACCGGCTCGTACAGCGCGGTGCCGAGGACCGTGTATTCGACGGCGGCATGCGGCTCCGAGGGCATGTGCTCGAGGTCGTAGGCGGCGATCTCGCGGAGGCGGCGCCCGTATTCGAGCAGCCGATCGTGCGACATCGGCATGCCGGCCGCCTCGGTCGCGGCGAGCGCCGCCTCGAGCTGGGCGACCGCGGCGAAGCGGGGGTCGTAGACCTGTCCGAGGGTCTCGAGCGCCGCCTGTGCCCGGGGGAACGGGTCGGGCTCGTCGTCGCTCGGCGGTTCAGTCGTCGGCGGAAGGGCGGAGACGGCGCGGCCGAGCGTCGCGTAGAGGTCGTCACCCGGGTCGTCGACGA
>DASTQT010000206.1:0-2492 GCA_035761605.1 Agromyces sp.
GACGAGGCCGACGACCTCGAACTGCACGCCGGCCTCGACTCGAGCTCGAGCCTCGACGAGCTCGAGGGCGCCGACGTGGTGCTCGACGTGACGCATCCCGCTGCGAGCCCCGCGATCGTCGAGGCCGCGATCGAGGCGCGCATCCCCGTCGTCGTGGGAACGTCGGGCTGGTCGCGCGAGCGGATCGCCGAGGTCGAGCGGCGCCTTCGCGACCTCGAGGACGCACCGGGCGTGATCTTCGTTCCCAACTTCTCGGTCGGCAGCGTGCTCGGCTCGGCGTTCGCCGCGTTCGCCGCCCGCCACTTCGACTCGATCGAGATCGTCGAAGCCCACCACGCCGGCAAGGTCGACTCGCCCTCGGGCACCGCGGTGCGCACGGCCGAGCTGATCGCGGGAGCACGGGGCGACGAGGGGCCGGTGTCGGCACCGCACGCCGACCAGCGCGCTCGTGGCCAGCTCGTGTCGGGCGTCCCTGTGCACAGCATGCGGATGGCGGGCCTGCTCGCCGACCAGCGCGTCGTGCTCGGCGGCGACGGCGAGACCCTCTCGATCGTGCACACGACGATCGCCTCCTCGGCATACGAGAAGGGCATCCTGCTGGCCCTCCGCAGCGCGACGACGGCCGAGGGCGTCACGGTCGGCCTCGACGCGCTCCTCGGCCTCGAGCTGCCCGGCACGCGATGAGCGGTGCGAAGGCCGGCGCCGTCGTCATGGCGGTGCTGCTCGCGCTCTACGTCGCGCTCGTCGGATGGCGCGCCGTGCAGTTCGTGCAGACGGGCGAGCCCGTCGCGATCGCGATGGGCTTCGCGCTCATCGTGCTGCCGGTGCTCGCCGCCTGGGCGATCTGGCGCGAGCTGCAGTTCGGCGTCCGCTCGCAGCGCCTCGTCGAACGCCTCGAGTCGGAGGGCGGGCTCGACCTGGGCCTGCCGGTCCGGCCGAGCGGTCGCCCCGAGCGGGCCGCGGCGGATGCCGCGTTCCCCGTGTTCCGCGACGCGGTCGAGGCTGAGCCCGACTCCTGGCGGGCCTGGCTGCGGCTCGGTCTCGCGTACGACGCCGCGGGCGACCGCCGGCGCGCGCGTCGCGCGGTCCGGAAGGCTATCGAGCTGGAGCGGGCTCGGAGCTGAGCATCGCGTCGATCGCGGACTCGACCGTCGGGTACCGGAAGCGGTAGCCGTCATCGATGAGTCGCTGCGGGCGGACCTTCTGGCTCGACAGCAGCAGGTCCTCGGCGGCCGAACCGAGGCCGAGCTTGAGCAGCGGCTCGGGCACGGGGAACACGTAGGGGCGGTGCAGTCGCTCGGCGACCGCGCCCATGATCCGGTCGGCGGTCGCCGGCGTGGGGCCGACGAGGTTGACCGGACCGGAAACCGACGAGTGCAGCAGGTGCATGATCGCGCCGACCTCGTCGTCGAGGGCGATCCACGGCCAGTGCTGGCCACCGGTGCCGAGCCGGCCCGACGCGCCGGACTTGGTCAACCGCATGATGGGCTTGAACGCGCCGCCGCGCCCCACGATGATGCCGGTGCGGAGCAGGACCGTGCGCGTCCCGTGCGGGGCGAGCTGTGCCGCGGCCTCCCATCGACCGACGACGTCGGCGAGAAAACCCGAGCCCGGACTCGAGTGCTCGGTGAGCAGCTCGCCCGGCCGGTCGCCGTAGATGCCGACCGCCGAGCCGCTCAGGAACACCGCCGGCGGCGAGGCCGCCTTGCGCATCGCATCGGCGAGCGTGCGGGCCGCGGTCACGCGCGACTCGAGGATCTCGTCGCGGTACCGGCGCGTCCACGGCAGGCGCGTCAACGACGCACCCGACAGGTTCAGCACCGCATCGACGCGGTCCATGACGGTGAAGTCGATGATCCCCGACGCCGGCGACCAGCTGACCTCATCGGCGGCCGAGGCGCGTCGGCGCACCAGCCGCAGCACCTCGTGCCCCTCATCGACGAGGCGCGAGGTGACGGCGGTGCCGATGAAGCCGGAGGCGCCGGCGACGAGGACCCGCACTGCTACGCGAGCTCGGCTTCGATCGTGATCGTCGTGCCGCCGAGCGCCTTCGAGATCGGGCAGTTCACCTTCGCCTCGTCGGCGATCCGTTCGAACTCGGCCTCGGTGATGCCCGCGACGCGGGCGCTCACGAGCAGGTGGCTCCCGGTGACGCCCTCGCCGGGCTGGAACGTCACCGCCGCGGTCGTCTGGATGCTCTCCGGCGTGTAGCCGGCCTCGGCCAGCGCCAGCGAGAACGCCATCGAGAAGCACGCCGAGTGCGCCGCGGCCAGGAGCTCCTCGGGGTTGGTCACCCCGGCCTCGCCCTCGGAACGGGCCTTCCAATCCATGTCGAACTCGGCGACCTTCGACGAGTCGAGGCGCGTGTGCCCCGACCCCTCGAACAGCGTGCCGTTCCAGACCGTGGTGGATTCGCTCGTCAGTGCCATTCGGGTACTCCTCCTCGAGACAGGGGCTCCAGCCTAGCGAGCGGATGCCGCGGGCGGCAGTCG
>DASTQT010000207.1:0-5158 GCA_035761605.1 Agromyces sp.
GCCCGTGCTCCTCGCGCACCACCTGCTCGCACACGGCTGGGCGCTCTCGCGCGACCTCGAGAGGCTCGTCGACTGGCTGAAGCGCGCGGATGTCTCGCCGTACGGCGGCGGCGCGCTCGCCGGGTCGACGCTCGGGCTCGACGCGGCATCCGTCGCCCACGACCTCGGGCTCGCCTCGCCCGCCGAGAACTCGATCGACGGCACCGCGAGCCGCGACGTCGTCGCCGAGTTCGCGTTCGTGACGGCGATGATCGGCATCGACCTGTCGCGCATCGCCGAGGAGGTCATCCTCTGGAACACGCGCGAGTTCGGCTTCGTCACGCTCGACGACGCGTACTCGACGGGCTCGTCGATCATGCCGCAGAAGAAGAACCCCGACATCGCCGAGCTCGCGCGCGGCAAGTCGGGCCGGCTCATCGGCAACCTCACGGGCCTGCTCGCGACGCTCAAGGCGCTGCCGCTCGCGTACAACCGCGACCTGCAGGAGGACAAGGAACCCGTCTTCGACTCGGTCGAGACGCTCGAGGTGCTGCTGCCCGCGTTCACGGGCATGATCGAGACGCTCACGTTCCACACCGACCGCATGGCCGAGCTCGCACCGGCCGGGTTCTCCCTGGCGACGGATGTCGCGGAGTGGCTCGTGAAGCGCCGCGTGCCGTTCCGCGACGCGCACGAGATCACCGGCGCGCTGGTCCGCCACGCCGAGGAGCGGTCGCTCGAGCTCCACGAGGTCGACGACACGGCGCTCGCCGCGATCTCGCCGCACCTCACGCCAGAGGTGCGCGAGGTGCTCACGATCGAGGGGTCCGTCGCGAGCCGCGACGGCATCGGCGGCACCGCGCCCGTGCGCGTCGATGCGCAGTTCGCGGCCCTCGCCGATCGCGTGCGGCACCTCATGCAGGGCCTGCCCGGGGGCGACGACTGAGTCGGAACGACGACATGACGACGGGCGAGCGGATGCCGCGGGGCGCCGGTGCTGCGGATGGCGGCGAGCTCGTGCGACCCGACCGTGCGTGGTTCACGCGCGACGCCGTGGAGCTCGCGCCGCTGCTGCTCGGTGCGGTGCTCGCGTTCGACTCCGACGACGGACGCGTCGCCGTCCGGCTCTCGGAGGTCGAGGCGTACCGCGGGGTGGGTGTCGATCCGGGCTCGCACGCCTTCCGGGGTCGCACCGCCCGCAACGAGGTCATGTTCGGCGAGGGCGGGCACCTGTACGCGTACTTCACCTACGGCATGCACACGTGCCTGAACATCGTCGCGGACGAGCCCGGCACGTCGGGCGGCGTGCTGCTGCGCGGCGGGACGATCGTGGAGGGCGTCGACCTCGCACGAGCGCGCCGCGCGCGCTCGGCCGAACGGGACCTCGCGCGCGGGCCGGCGCGTCTCGCGCAGGCGCTCGGCGTGCCGCTCGCGCGCAACGGCAGCGACCTGCTCGCACCGCCGTTCGAGCTCGTGGTCCCGGTGCAGCCCGTGCCGCACCTGACGGGCCCGCGCACGGGGATCGCCGGCGCCGGTGGAGCGGTCGCGTACCCGTGGCGGTTCTGGGTCCCCGGTGACCCGGGGGTCTCGGTGTATCGGCGCCATCCGAAGTCGCACTGATCCCGTCACCGAGGGGTCGAGCCGTCTCGGGCTCGGGCTCGGCTCGACCTCAGCGGATCGCGAGGTGCACCGCGAGCGCCGCGGCGCAGGCCCAGGTGAGGCTCGCGAACGTGCCGATGATGAACCGCTCGCGCGCCTCGGGCGCCTCGAGCTCGGTGAACCGGCCGACGCCCTTGACCGCGACGACGATGGCCAGCCCCTCGGGGAATCCGGCGATGATCGACCCGGCGGCGCCGATGCGCTCGAGCACGCCGATCGTGAGCCCGCCGCGCAGCACCTCGCGCCGGGGCGGGAGGATGCCCGGCTCGCGCGGCTCGTCGGGGCGCACCGCCACGAGGATGCCGCCGTGGGCGCCGGGTGCGGCGGTGCCGCCCATCGCGAGCTGCAACGCGGTCGCCGCCGCCGGGCTGCCGCCGAAGACCGCGACGATGATCCCGAGCAGGGCGATCAGCGGTGTGGCGACGGGCGGCGCGTCGGCGCCGGTCGTCGAGGCGGCGACGAGCGTCAGGATGATCGCGCCGCCGGCGACGTAGAGGTAGGGCGGACGCGGACGATGGTAGGCCAGCCCCGAGAACACCGCCGCGATCGCGAGCGAGCCCACGATCACCGTCCATCCGAGCGCCGACATGGCGTCGTCCAGGTTCACGTGGGCCTCCGCTTCTCCGGGGTGGGTCCCGGCGCCCCGGGGCAGGTCCGGGGTCGTCGATCGAGCCTAGCGAGCGCCGCCGTCATCCTCGCGTCGTTCGTCGGCGCGCGTCGCGCCTGCGCCGCCGGGTCCGCCCGCGCCATCCGGAGCCCCCTCGGCGTCCGTCGCGAACGCGGCGGCCGTCGCCCGGTCGAGCTCGGCGAGGAGGCGCACGAGCGCCCGTCGTGCCTCGTCGTCGACGGACCAGACGGCCGCCTTGAGGCGCTGGCTGACTGCGGCGTCGGAGATCCCGAGCGTCTCCGCCGCGCGCTTCTGGCTGCCGACCTCGCGCACGAGGTCGATCGCCTCCCATCCCTGCGGGCTGCGACGGTCGCGGACGAGCAGGAGCAGGCGGACGAGCGGCTCGAGCTCCGCGGCGCCGAGCGGGGGTGCGGCGACCTCCGGCGCCTCGGCTGGGCCGCCGGCCGCGCGCAGGGCGAACCGGCCGTCGGCGCGCTTGGCGGCGTCGACGGCCTCGCGCGCCGCGATGAACGCGCCGCCCGCGGCCTTGCGGACGGCGTCGGGCAGCGGCGTGCGCACGTCGCCGATGCCGAGCCCGACGCTCCAGTGCCCGTCGCGGCCGAGCGCGAGTACGAGGTCGAGCGCCGTGGCGGCGTGGTCGGTCAGCATCTGCAGCTCGTCGCCGGCGGTCTGGTCGACCGGCAGCCGGAGCTGCGCCCCGAAGCGCTCCTGCAGGTCGCGCTGCATCGCGGCGGACCGGTCGATATCGGTCCGGCTGCCGACCTGATCGGCGGTGATCACGAACATGGCCCCTCCTCGAACGTATTGAAGGTACCATCCTTTTCCATCATGATTCAAGGAGTTTGACTTCATCAACGGATCCGAAGGCACCGGGCTTATCCAAGACGGCACGCGTCCCGCTGATACCCTTGCTGTCGTGTCCGACCCCGCGATCCTCGCCACGCAGCAGAACGACCCGACGTTCGACGACATCTGGGAGGAGCTGCGCTGGCGCGGGCTCGTCCACGTCTCGACCGACGAGGCGGCCCTCAAGCGACTGCTCGCAGGAGACCCGGTCACGTACTACTGCGGGTTCGACCCGACCGCGCCCAGCCTGCACCTCGGCAACCTCGTCCAGATCCTGCTGCTGCGCCGCCTCCAGCTCGCGGGCCACAAGCCGCTCGGCCTCGTCGGCGGTTCGACCGGCCTGATCGGCGATCCGCGTCCGACCGCCGAGCGCACGCTCAACACCAAGGAGACCGTCGCCGAGTGGGTCGAGCGCCTGCGCGCCCAGGTCAGCCGGTTCCTCTCGAGCGAGGGCGAGAACGCCGTCCGGATGGTGAACAACCTCGACTGGACGGCGGAGCTCACCGCCATCGACTTCCTCCGCGACATCGGCAAGCACTACCGGGTCGGCACCATGCTCAAGAAGGATGCCGTCGCCTCGCGCCTGAACTCCGACATCGGCATCAGCTACACCGAGTTCAGCTACCAGATCCTGCAGGGATTCGACTACCTCGAGCTCTTCCGCCAGTACGGCTGCGTGCTGCAGACCGGCGGCAGCGACCAGTGGGGCAACCTCACGAGCGGCACCGACCTCATCCACCGGGTCGAGGGCGAGCACGTCCACGCGATCGGCACGCCGCTGATCACGAACTCCGACGGCACGAAGTTCGGCAAGAGCGAGGGCAACGCGATCTGGCTCGACGCCGAGATGTGCAGCCCCTACCGCTTCTACCAGTTCTGGCTCAATACCGACGACGCCGACGTGATCGACCGGCTCAAGGTGTTCACGTTCCTCACGCGCGAGCGGATCGACGAGCTCGCCGGCAAGGTCGAGACCGAGCCGTTCCGCCGTGAAGCGCAGCGCGTGCTCGCGCACGAGGTGACGTCGCTGGTGCATGGTGCGGATGCCACGGCCGCCGTCGTCGCGGCCTCGCAGGCGCTGTTCGGGCAGGGCGAACTCGCCGGGCTCGACCAGTCCACGCTCGAAGCGGCGCTCCGCGAGCTGCCGAACACCGATGCCGACCCGGGCGTCCCGATCGCGCAGCTGCTCGTCGACACGGGGCTCGTCTCGAGCCTCAGCGAGGGCCGTCGCGCGATCGCGCAGGGCGGCGTGTCGCTCGACAACGTGCGCGTCGACGACGAGACGGCGACCATCTCCGAGCGCGTCCCGTCGGGGGGCATGGCGGTGCTGCGCCGCGGCAAGAAGACCCTCGCGGGCGTCTTCGTCCGGTAGGTCGCGATGCCGCGAGGGGGAGCCGCCGAGCGCCTCCTCGCGCGCGTCTGGGCCGAGCTCGGTCGCGATCCCGGCGAACTCGGCGCGCTCGCCCCGCTGCCCGAGGTGCCGCTGCCGGCGCGCCTCGACGTGTCCGGCCTCGCCGCGGCATCCGTCGCCGCCGCGACCGTCGCCGGGTGGGGGAGCGCGGCCGGCCCCGGGTCGCTGCGCCTCGACGGCGCCCGCATCGCGACGGCGTTCGCGAGCGAGCGCGTCGCGGAGTTCGACGGTCGGGCGCCCGACGCGTGGGCGCCGCTCTCGGGGTTCCGTCGTGCGCGCGACGGCTGGGTGCGCACGCACGGCAACTACCCGCACCACGCCGAGGCGCTGCGGCGCGTGCTCGGGCTGTCGGCGACGGATGCCGCGGTGCCGGCGCGGGTCGACGATGCCGTCGCGCAGTGGGATGCCGCGGCACTCGCGGAGGCGGTCGGTGCGGCGGGCGGCATGTGCGTCGTGGTCGCGCCCGAGGAGCCGGCGGTCGATGCGCGCCTGGTGGCGACGCCACTCGTCGAGGTGACCAGGTGGGCCGATACCGCGACGCCGCGCCCCACGGCAGTGCCGGGTCCGGGGCTTCCGCTCGCCGGCATCCGCGTGCTCGACCTCACGCGCGTCATCGCCGGACCCGTCGCCACACG